>JAPSKX010000215.1 GCA_031181325.1 Paenibacillus sp. | reverse complement strand
CCGGACGGAGCGGCTGCCGGCGAACCTGCTGCAGGCGCAGCGCGACTACTTCGGCGCGCACACGTTCGAGCGGGTCGACAAGGAAGGGACGTTCCACTTCGAGTGGATGGCGTAAGGGAAGGAGGCCTTCCGTCCGCGAGTCGCGGGCGGGGGGCTTTTTTTAACGATCGGAGAAACCGTTCAACCTTAGGCTGTTCCGTCTGCTATGGACTATGGTATGATGTGAAAAAAATGGGGACGGGGAGCGCGCAGTGCACGCAAACAAACGGAACATCGTAATGATCGGCTTCATGGGGACGGGAAAATCGACGGTCGGATCCGCGCTCGCGGATCGGCTCGGATGGCGGTTCGTCGATACGGACGCGGCGATCGTCGAGCGGGAAGGGCGTACGATCCCTGAGTTGTTCGAGGAGAAGGGCGAGGCGTATTTCCGCGACGCGGAGACGGCGACGCTCGCCGACGTGCTGGCCGGATCGCGGCAGGTCGTCTCTACCGGCGGCGGCGCCGTTCTTCGGCCGGCGAACCGGGACGCTATGCTTGCGGGCGGCTTCGTCGTTGCCTTGACGGCGCCGACGGACGTCCTGCTTGCGCGGCTGCGAGGCGATGCGAACCGGCCCCTGCTCGCCGGAGATAAAGAAGAACGCGTTCATCGGCTCCTGGCGGAGCGGAAGAACGCGTACGATTTCGCTCATCTCGTCATCGATACGTCGCGGAGCAACGTTAGAGAGACGGTGGAGAGCATTATGGAGAAGGCGGGTTTACCGCGCCGGCCGTAACCCGGGGCGCCCGGTTCAGCGGCCTTCCCAAGCCATCATGCCGCCGTTCAGGTTGACCAGATTGGCGTAGCCTTGCGCGGCGAGATATGCGTATACGCGGCCGCTGCGGGCGCCGCTGCGGCAGACGAGGATCACCTCGCCGTCGCGAGGGATGTCCGCGAGCCGGTCGGGAACGTCTCCCATCGGGATATGCCGGGCGCCCGGGATCATCCCGGCGGCCACTTCCTCGTCTTCGCGGACGTCGACGATGCATACCGTCTCGCCGGCGTCTAACCGGCGCGCTAACGTCTCGGGTTCGATCGTGCGTATCTCGTTCATGTGCGGTTGCGCTCCTTTCGCGATGGTTGACTCCGAATGTCTGCCATCATCTTACGTCTGCGGTACCATCAAGTCAACTCGGAGGTGCGCGATGCGATACGCATGGGCTGCCATCGCCGCGGGAGGCGCCTCCGGCGCCGTCGCTCGGTGGGGGATCGGCGTCTGGGCGACGTCGGCGGCGAACGGCTTCGTCTTCCCGTACGCGACGCTGGTCATAAACCTCGTCGGGGCGTATGCGCTCGGATGGATGTCCGGACGGTTCTCCGACAGGGACAAGACGACGGCCGCGTATCAAGCGGCCGCCGCGGGCTTCCTCGGCGCGTTCACGACGATGTCGGCCTTCGGTGCGGAGGCTTGGACGCTGCTGGCGGACAAGCGGTTTCTCGCCGCCGCGGCGTACGTCGCCGCGTCCGCGATCGCCGGCCCCCTGCTGGCCGGCGCGGGTCGGCGAGCGGGGGCCGCGCCGTGAGCGCCTGGTCCGTGGCGGCCGTCGCGGCCGGCGGCGCGGTCGGCGCGCTGCTTCGCGTCGCCGTCCTCCGCCTCAACCGCGCGTCGTACGCGGTGCCGTACGCGACGCTCGCGGTCAACGTCGCCGGCTCGTTCCTGCTCGGATGGGCGGCCTCCGGCGGCGTCCCGAACGCGAACGCCATCGCGCTTGCGGGCTTCGGCGCGGGAGCGCTCGGCGGCTTCACCACGTATTCGACGTTCGCCCTGGAAGCCGCGCAGCTCGCGCGCGGAAGCCGGACTCGCTCGACGGTATACATCGCCGCGACGATCGCGTCTTCCGTCGCGGCGGCCGGCGCAGGTACGGCCATCGCGCCGTGACCGAGTCTGCGCACCGTAACGGAGGATGTTTCCCCAATAGAAGAGAGGAGAAATACATACTATGGATGCAATCGTTAAACCGACCGCCCGACTGCAGGGCGAACTTCAAGCGTTATCGTCTAAAAACTATACGACCCGGTACATGCTCGTCGCCGCGCTTGCCGACGGCGTCAGCCGCATTCGGTATCCCGCGCACAGCGAAGACAGCGACGCCTTGCGTCGATGCCTCAAGGACCTCGGCGCGACGCTGACCGAGACGGACGTCGAGATGACGGTTCACGGGTTCGGCAAACATCCGAAGGCAGCGAAGGAGCTGAACGTCGGCAACGCGGGCGCCGTCTTGCGATTCCTGCTGTCGGTCGCTTCGCTGCTGGCGGAGGTCAAATTCGTCAACACGTACCCCGATTCGCTCGGCAAGCGGCCGCACGACGACCTGATCGCCGCGCTGCAGACGATGAACGTCCGCATCGATCATAATGATGGCAAGCTGCCGATCACGGTATACGGCGGCGCGCCGAAGGGGGGCGCGATCGAGGTGTCCGGCAGCGTCTCCTCGCAGTTCCTCAGCTCGCTGCTGTTCTTGACGCCGCTGCTGGAGGAAGACAGCGAAATTCGCGTTCTTGACGACCTGAAGTCGAAGATCGTCGTCGGTCAGACGCTCGAGGTGCTGCGCGACGCGGGCATCGCGGTCGAAGCGAGCGACGACTTGATGTTCTACCGCGTCCCCGGCAAGCAGGCGTACCGGGTCGGCGATTATTCGGTGCAAGGCGACTACCCGGGTTCGGCGGCGATTCTCGCGGCGGCCGCGGTTACCCAATCGGACGTGACCGTCCATCGGCTGCTCGAGAACAGCAAGCAAGGCGAACGCAAGGCGGTCGACGTCATCCGCGCGATGGGAACGCCGTTGACGCATGAGAACGGGATCGTTCGGGTGCAGGGCGACGGGAAGCTGCGGGCGGTCGAATTCGACGGCGACGAGTTTACGGACGCCGTGCTGGCTTGCGTCGCCGCCTCCGTATTCGCGGAGGGCACGTCCCGATTCTACAACGTGGAAAATTTGCGTTATAAAGAATGCGACCGGATAACAGACTACTTAACGGAGCTCCGGAAGGCGGGCGCGGACGTCGAAGAGAAGCGCGACGAAATTATCGTGCACGGCAAGCCGGAGGGCGTGCGGGGCGGCGTCGTCATCGACGCGCATTACGATCACCGCGTCATTATGGCGTTGTCCGTCGTCGGCCTTCGTTCCGACGAGGGACTCGTCATTCGCGACGCGCATCACGTCGCGAAGTCGTACCCGCAGTTCTTCGATCATCTGAAGGCGCTCGGCGCCGATATTCGTTTGGAATAGGATTCAATTAAGGAGGCGAAGAAGCATGGCGTACGAACACCCGAGCAGAGAGAGCATCAAGACGATTCTCGAGCAAGCGGGCGCGATCGCCGTCGTCGGGTTGACCGCGAATCCGGATCGACCGGCGTACGAGGTGTCCGAAGCGATGATGCATCGCGGCTATCGGATCATCCCCGTGAATCCGCGAGGGGAGGACGTGCTCGGCCAGAAGGGATACGCATCCTTGAAGGATATCCCAGAGCCGGTCGACATCGTGAATGTGTTCCGACGGGCGGAGCACACCCCGGAGGTCGCGGAGGCGGCAGCGGCGATCGGCGCCAAGACGCTGTGGCTGCAGCTCGGCATCGCGAGCGAAGAATCGGCTCGCATCGCGTCGGAAGCGGGCATGAATGTCATTATGGACCGCTGCATTAAGGTGGAAGACGCCGTCCTTCGCCCGAATCGGAAATGATCGCGCGAATCGATTCATAATTTCGCCGCTCCTTAGACAAAATATTAGAGGCTTTCGGGGAAGCGCGAATCGACGTGCCTCCGGGGGACCACTCTCAACATCTAAGGAGGAAATTCGATCGTGTACAATTCGTACCAACCTTCCTTCGGGCAACAATCCTTCGGTCAGCAACAACAAGGCTTCGGACAACAGGTGCAATCGCAATATCGCGGCTTGCAGAAGACGTTCCAGCCGACCGGCGCCGTCCAGTCGTTCTACCAGCCGCAGCAGACGACGCAGTTCGGTTCGAACGCCGGTTCGAACTACCATGCGTCCGGCTACGTTGGAAACCAAACGAACCATGACGCTTCGCTCCGCGAGGACAGCCAGTCCCCGACGGGCATGAACATGCAAACGCAAAATTATCACACGGCAAGCTACCGCGGCAGCCAGCCGAACCATGACTCCTTCCGGGAGGACAGCCAGTCCCCGACCGGGATGAGCATGCAGACGCAAAATTACCACACGGCGAGCTATCGCGGCAACCAGCCGAACCATGATTCGTCGTTCCGCGAGGACAGCTTCCAACCGAGCTCCTACCGCGGCCAAACGCAATCGTTCGGCGGTTCGATAACGGGCATGCAAGGTACGTTCCAACCGAGCGTGCAGTCCGCGAGCTTCCAAGGCGCGAACAACTATCATACGCAAAACTACGTCGGCAACCGTCAGGATCACGACGCGTACCTTCGCGAAGATTCGATTCGCGCTAGCACCTACGCGACGGGCCGGACGCAGGGCATTAACACGTTGAACGGGGCGCAAGGCACGTACAACGTGAATACGCCGACGAGCCAATTTTCGCAGCAAAACCAAAGCAGCTTCAGCCCTTACCGCAATTTCTAATTTCGGGAACGCTCGGAGAACGGCGGACGATGACGTCCGCCGTTTTTCTCTTTGACAAAAGACAAGCGGTTCATTACCATTACCAATAGACGAAAGGGGGACCGGGCAGTGAACGGAATGGGAATACTGCAGCAGTTCGGCCGATCGCTCATGATGCCGATGATCGCCTTGCCGGCGGCCGCGATCCTGCTTCGGCTCGGCGCGATTCCCTGGGAAGCGGTCGGATTCGATCAATTAAGCGACTTATTTCGATATGCGGGCATGACCGTCTTTACATATCTGCCTTATATTTTCGCCGTCGGCGTCGCGCTCGGTCTAACGGAAAGCGCCGGCATCGCCGGCATGTCCGCGTTGGTCGGCTATTTCGTGTATGACCGCGTTACGCAATTTTTCATTCCGGCGGGCTTCGAGCTCGGGGTGACGAGCGGCATCGTCATCGGCATTATGGCCGCGCTGTTGTTCCACCGGTTCAAGGAGATTCGATTCCCGGAATACATTCAATTTTTCGGCGGGCCGCGCTTCGTGCTTTTAATCATGTGCTTCGCGTCCTTCCTGTTTTCGGTGCTGGTCGTGCAGATCGGACCGTACGTGCAGACGGGGATGCGCGAGCTGAGCGGCTTGCTGCTCGGCATGGGCGGCTTCGGGGCGTTCCTCTACGGCATGATGCATCGTCTGCTCGTCCCCTCGGGACTGCACTATATTTTGAACAATATCTTTTGGTTTCAGACCGGCACGTATGAACGATGGGACGGGAGCATCGTGAACGGAGATCTTCCGCGCTTCTTCGCCGGGGACCCGACCGCAGGCATCTACATGGCGGGCCTGTACCCGACGATGATGTTCGCCTTGCCTGCAATCGCTTTCGCAATCATTCATGAGGCGAGAGAAGACTTGAAGCCCAAAGTGCGGGCGACGTTCCTGACGGCGGCGCTGTCGTCGTTCCTCACCGGCGTGACGGAGCCGATCGAATTCGCGTTCTTGTTCGTCGCGCCGTATTTATTCGTCATCCACGCGATTCTTTCCGGCGTGTCCATGTGGATAACGTACGAGCTCGACATTCACCACGGCTTCGCGTTCTCCGCGGGCGCGATCGACTTCCTGCTCAACAATCATCTCGCGACGAACAGCTGGCTGCTGCTGCCGATCGGGCTCGCGTACGGCGCCGGATATTACTTGCTGTTCCGCTGGGCGATCCGAAGGTTCCAGATTCCGACGCCGGGACGGGAAGAGGGCTCCGCGCTCGACGATTGGGCCGGTGACATCCCGTACCGGGCGCCGTTAATCTTGCAGGCGCTCGGCGGCAAGGAGAACGTCCTTCGCATCGAAGCCTGCATCACGAGGCTGCGGCTGACGCTCGCGAACGACCGGGAGATGGACGTCGGGGCGTTGCGCCATCTCGGCGCGGCCGGCGTCATCACGCTCGGAGGGGGCAACGTGCAGGTCGTCTTCGGCACGTTCTCCGAGCTGATTCGCGAGGAGATCATGAAGACGATGCGCAAGGACCCGCGCGTCGTGCCGTTCCGCTCGCCGGTCGCCGGGCGAATGATTCCGCTCGAGGACGTGCCCGATCCGGTGTTCGGCGGGAAGCTGGTCGGCGAAGGGGCCGCCTTCCTCCCGGAACGCGGAGAACTGGTCGCGCCGGTGGCGGGGAAGATTACCACCTTATTCCCGACGGCCCATGCGATCGGCATCGTTACCGCGGAGGGTCTGGAGGTGCTTCTGCATATCGGCATCGATTCGTCGCAAATTCCGAACGAACCGTTCGAGGCGCACGTCGCGGAAGGGGAGACGGTGCAGCCAGGTCAGCTGCTGATCACGTTCGATCTGGCGAAGCTGCGCAAGCACGCGAAGTCGATCGCGACGCCGATGGTCGTCACGAACCCGGCGCTCGTGAAAGCGTGGAGCTACGCCCCGTTCAAAGCCGTTCGCAGAGGCCAGGCTTCGGTCATGTCAGTCACGCTAAAGGAGGATCCGTCCGATGTCAACCGCGCGTAACCTACAAGGCACGGGTGCCTCGTCCGGCATCGCGATCGGGAAAGCGTTCGTGCTCCCGCATTGGGAGTGGGACGTGCCCGAGAACAAGAAGGACGTTACCGATTTGGCGGCGGAATTCGAGAGACTGTACGAAGGGATCGCGCACTCCAAGCAAGAGATCACGACGATCAAGCAAGAGATATCCGGATATATCGGCGAACAAGAATCCAACATCTTCGACGCGCATCTCGCCATTCTCGACGATCCCGTCTTCATGAACGAGATTCAGGGCATCATCCAGCGCCAATACAAGGCGGCGGAGGTGGCGGTGAAGGAAGTCATCGACAAGTTCGTCAATATGTTCGATCTGTTGGACGACCAATACATGAAAGAACGCGCTTTGGACATTAAGGACGTCGGCAATCGCCTCCTGAAGCACTTGATCGGGACGCCCGACGTGAAGCTGCCGACGGACAACAAGCCGTTCATCCTCGTGGCGAAAGAAGTGTCGCCGTCTCAGCTCGTGCACTTGAATCCGAATCACGTGCTCGGCATCGTTACGCTTGCGGGGGGCAGTACGTCCCATACGGCGATTATGGCGCGGGCGCTGAACATTCCGCTCGTCATGGGCCTCGAAGGGAAGCTGGCCGAACCGATCCAAACCGGGGACGTCCTCGT
>JAPSKX010000214.1 GCA_031181325.1 Paenibacillus sp. | reverse complement strand
CATCCGAAGCTGGCGGACGAATATTTTGATTCTGCTCGTGGGGTTGACTTGCATCGCCTCGATCTATGCGGTACTGAACGGCCTCGACCGGAACGCGGATCTCGACGACGCGGTGAAGCAATTCCTGTTCCTGCGGCTGTTCACCGCGACGGACGGTACGATCCCGTCGTTCATTACGTTCGTCGGCTTCCTTGGGCCGCTGCTCGGCATCGGGATGGGCTTCGACGCGATCCAGAGCGAGCGCAGCCGCGGCACGCTCAGCCGTACGCTCGCGCAGCCGGTGCCGCGCGACTACATCATCAACGCGAAATTCGTCGCGGCGCTCGCCATCGTCGGCACGCTGTTCGTCGCCATGGGCTTCCTCGTCATGGCGCTCGGCATCCTGATGACCGGCATTCTGCCGACGCCGGAGCAATTCGCGCGCATGTTCTTGTTCCTGCTCGCGTCCGTCGTGTACGTCGCGTTCTGGCTCAACCTGTCGATCTTGTTTTCGGTGCGGATGCGCAACGCGGCCACGTCCGCGCTCTCGGGACTCGGGATCTGGATTTTCTTCGTCCTGTTTTACTCGATTCTCGTGAACGTCTTGGTCGGCGCTCTCTCGCCCGCGGATGAATACGAAGCGGCGACGTGGACGCAATGGCTGCTGCGCGCCAGCCCGAACGCCTTGTTCCAGGAAGCGACCAGCACCCTGCTCGTGCCGGAGATGCGCACGATCAGCAGCTTCTTGACGATGGAGCAAGCCGTCGGCGCGATTCCCGCGCCGCTGCCGCTCGGCCAGAGCCTCTTGCTCGTCTGGCCGCAGCTGACGGCGCTCGTCGCGGGCACGCTCATCTGCTTCGGCATCTCCTACGTCGGCTTCATGCGCCAAGAAATTCGCGCTCGGTAATCCGGCGACCCGTTCCGGGTCGCGGGGGCGCGCCGCGGGCGCTTTGCTGACCCGATTCGGGTCACGCCGCCGGCGCTAAGCCGCGCAACGCCCGTTCCGGGTCGCGCAAGAAGGGGGCTGAATCCATAACGGATTCAGCCCCCTTCTTGTGCCGTTCCCCATGGAGGAACGAATGATTCCCGCGCTGGCGCTAACGGCCCGCAGGCACGCCGGTCTCGAGCCATGCGCGCAATCGGCCGCGCAGCGCATCGGCGTCGGCCTCGCCTAAGGCGAATAGTTGCTGCAGGAGCGCCTGATCCTTTTCCATCCGGCCGACCGGCAACTTCTGCGACGGCTGCACGACGAACGCGCGCCCTTCCGCCTCCAACCGCCGAACGAGCGCCATGCTGTCGTTGTACACCCGCTCCCGCCGCTCCATCGCCTCGACGAGCTTCGGATAACGCCGGTAGATCCATCCGGCCAAGCGTCTCCGCTTGAACGGCTTAATGCGGTAGGACGCATCCTTCGTCAGCACGACGACGACGCGGTCGCAGCCGTCCTCGAGCGCGCGGCGCACCGGAATCGGGTCGGCGACGCCGCCGTCGAATAGGAGCTTCCCGTCCACGAGCACCGGCGGCGAGAAGAACGGCAGGCTGCTCGACGCGCGCAGCACCGCCGAGAACGTCGACTTGTCCCTCGCCCACGCGTCGTTCCCGTAATACGCCGGCTCTCCCGTCTCCGGATCGGTCGTCCCGACGACGAACGTCTCGCGAATCGCGAACAACGTCTCGTAGTCGAGCGGATCGAGCTCGTTCGGGATGCGGTCGAAGATGAAATCCATGCCGAACATGCTGCCTCTTCGAATCCAGTTGCGCACACTTAAGTATTCCGGGTGGCCGACGTAATCGATCGTCACCCGACGATTGCGTCCCCGCTGCCTGGATAAATACGACACGGCGTTGCACGCGCCCGCCGACACGCCGATCACGTACGGGAAGTACAGGTCGTCCTGCATGAACCGCTCCAGTAGGCCGCCCGTGTAGACGCCCCGCATCCCCCCGCCTTCCAATATCAGTCCGAGTTTCTCCTCCATCCGAACCATCCCTACCATCCGCCCTTCGAGCTTCCTCTGTCTCTTATATGTCCAACGCGTCTCCCGGCTTCATCGCATGCCCGATCATGCCCCGCTCCGCGAGACTGCGGACGAACGCGGCTCCGTCCTGACGGATCGGAGGGAACGTATCATAGTGCATCGGGATGACGCGTTTCGCGCCGATCCAGGTCGCCGCGTCGATCGCGTCGTCGGGCCCCATCGTGAAGTGGCCGCCGATCGGCAAGGCGACGACGTCGATGCGATGGCGCTCGCCGATCATTTTCAAATCGGAAAACAATGCCGTGTCCCCGGTGTGATAGAACGTCTTGCCGCCCATCGTGATCAGCAAGCCTACGGGTTGTCCCGCGTAATGCAGCCCCGCCTCGTCTTCGAAGGAAGAACTGTGGAACGCCTGCGTCATCTTGACGCGGATTCCTTCCCACTCGTACGTGCCGCCGGTGTTCATGCCGACCGTCCTCGCGCCTTTGCGCGCGAGCAGTGAAGCCAACTCCACGACGGCAATGATCGGGCAATCGTTCGCGACGGCGACGGCGACCGCGTCCGACGTATGGTCGCCATGCCCGTGCGTCAGCACGATGCCGTCGACCTTCAGCTCCTCCGGCTTCGTCTTCGCGATCGGATTACCGGTCAAGAACGGATCGATCGCCACGCGCTTGCCCTCCGCTTCCACAAGAAAACCGGCATGACCTAGAAAAGTAATACGCAATTTCATCTCTCCTTTGCGCATGTCATAACATGAATAGCAAAGCTATCTATTACGATATCATAAATGCCCCGTAACCGAAAAATGACGAGTGTATTGCGCTTCTCGTTCGCTTACAATGGGAATCAGCGCATCATGAAGAAATTCGACTCGAACGGACAACAAGAAGCGAGGGGAACGACATCATGTTCATGCAGACGGAACGAGCGAAGCTGATCGTGCATTATTATCGGTTCGACGGAAATTACGAGGGTTGGAATGCGTGGATCTGGCCGGACGGCCGAGACGGTTCGCCGTTCCCGTTCGAGGGACGCGATGCGTTCGGCGCGACGGCGACCGCCGTGGTGGAGCGCATGGAACGCTCCACCCGCATCGGGCTGCTGCTTCGCCGCTCGGCGGACGGCGACGATTGGGCCGAACGCGAAGCGGGACACGACCGGTTCATCGAGCGTCTCGACGACGCGGGCGCTGCGGAAGTGTGGATCGTCGAGGGCGACGATCGACTGTACGAGGACGCCGAGCTGGCGTATAAGCAGAGACGGCCGCGCATCGCGGAAGCGACGATGACCTCGCTCCGAACGATCGACGTCCGACTCAACCGCACGCCGGGGAACGTTGCGCCGGCCTGCGTCGCGGTAGCGACGGCGGGCGGGACGGCGGTTCCGCTCGCCGATACGGTCCCGACCGGTCCCCGCGACTTTCGGCTGACGACGGCGGACCCGCTCTCCGTCGAAAATCGGTACACGGTTCGCTTCGGCGATCTTCCCGAGGCGCGCGTTACGCTTCGAGGCATGTTCGACGATCCCGCTTTCGAACGCTGTTATGCCTACGGCGGCGACGATCTCGGCGCGAAGGCGACGAGCGACGGGACGGCGTTCCGACTGTGGGCGCCGACGGCGGAGGCCGCTACGCTCGTCGTGTACGACGAAGACGATCGCACCGCGCGCATCGCCGCGGAGCACGCGATGCTCCGCGGCGCGCAAGGCACGTGGACGGTTCGTCTCGACGGGAATCGGCACGGCATGTTGTATACATATAAGGTATGGATCGACGGGGAATGGCGGGAAGCGGTCGATCCGTACGCCCGCTCCCTATCGGCGAACGGCCGATACGGCGCCGTCCTCGACCTTGCGCGTACGGAGCCCGAAGACGGGGCCGACGACGTCCGTCCGCCGCTCGCCTCCCCGACCGACGCCGTGCTGTACGAGCTGCATGTCCGCGACGCGACGATGCATCCACGCAGCGGCGCCGCCTGCCCCGGCACGTTCGTCGCTCTTGCCGAAGAAGGCACGCGCACGCCCGACGGCCTGCCGACCGGAATCGACTACTTGGCGGAGCTGGGCGTCACGCACGTCCAGTTGCTGCCCGTGAACGACTTCGTCTCCGTCGACGAGACGAACCGGGAACGGCTGTACAACTGGGGCTATGATCCGGCGTTCTGGTTCGCCCCGGAAGGCTCGTACGCGACTGACCCGCACGATTCCGCCGTTCGCGTCATAGAATTGAAGCAGCTCGTCCGAACGTTCCATCGCAGGGGTCTCCGGGTCGCGCTCGACGTCGTGTTCAATCATCAATTTTCCGCCTCTCGTTCATCGCTCGATACGCTGGTGCCCGGATACTACTTCCGAACGCATTCGGACGGCCGCCCGGCGAACGGCACCGGCGTCGGCAACGACACCGCTTCCGAGCGCGGGATGATGCGAAAGCTCATCGTCGACGCAGTCGACTACTGGGCGCGGGAGTACCGCGTAGACGGCTTCCGATTCGATCTCATGGGCATCCACGACGTCGAGACGATGCGCGCCGTCCGCGAACGCCTCGACGAGATCGATCCGACGATCCTCGCGTACGGGGAAGGCTGGGTGCTCGACACGCCGTTGCCGGATGACCGGAAGGCGGCGTTGCCGAACGCGCGTCGTCTGCCCCGCGTCGGCTTCTTCCACGACCGGTTCCGCGACGGCGTCCGGGGCGGCGTCTTCGACGGCGCGGAGCGCGGCTTCGTCGGCGGCGAAGGCGCCCGGGCGCACGACGTCTGGACCGGTGTCGTCGGCGGCATCGACTACGGCCGCGGCATCTGCGGTCACGCCTCGGAGCCCGAGCAGACGATCAATTACGTCGAAGTGCACGACAACCATACGTTATGGGATCGGCTCGCGCTTTCGAACGGCGACGACGACGACGCGACGCGCCGGGCGATGCAGCGGCTCGCCGCCGCCCTGCTGTTGACGTCGCAAGGCATTCCGCTCCTGCACGCGGGACAGGAGTGGCGCCGCGCCAAAGGCGGCGAGCATAACAGCTACCGTTCCCCCGACGCGGTCAATCGGCTCGATTGGAGCCTCGCGGCGGACCGCCGCGACGAGATCGCCTATATCCAAGGTCTAATCGCTCTCCGGCGGGCGCACGCGGCATACCGCCTGCCGACGGCGGAAGCGATCCGCAACGCCCTCCGCATCGTCGATACGCCGCTTGGCGTCATCGCGTATACGCTTGGCCCGCCCGAGGAACGCGAGAGCGAACCGCGCGTATACTTCGCCGCGTTCAACGCGCTGCGACGCGAGGTCGCGCTGCCGCTTCCGATCGAGGGGCGATGGGGCGTGTTGTGCGACGGCACGCGAGCGTCGGCGCAGCCGTTCGCCGAGCTGCCGCACGATGCGAGCGAAGTCCATGTGCCGGCTTTATGTCCCGTCGTGCTGCTTCGGTAATGCATCGCGGGTCATTACATAAGCGAAGCGATCGCGGCAAGTCGCCGGATCGCTTCGTCAGCCCGTATTATTCCGTGATCTTCTTAGGAATGCGATTCAAGCTCGGCGGGAACGACGTCGCGTTCCGCTTCGAAGGACGCAGCGTCTGATGTTCCTCCGCGAATTCGGCCATGTTTTGCTGATCGTTGTAGCTCCTGCTCGGGTGCTTGCGGTACGGATTCCTCTTCATGGTCAGTCTCCTCCCGTTATCGCCGTTGCTCGGCTAGCTGCTGTTGCGCCAGCTTGACCAGCTCGCGCACCATGAGGCCGCCGATGGCGCCTCCGACCTTCCCCGCCGCTTCGGTATCCAAATCCCCGTTGTAGCCGCGCTTCAGCGGAACGCCGATCGACTGCGCCACATTGTATTTCGCTTCGCCCGGACGGGACGGGTCGACCGCGTACCCTTCCCTCCGAAGCACCTCGGTTCGGAACGCCGCCATGCCCGCTCGGGAATCCGGCACCAACAGACGGTTTCGGTTGTTTCTACGCGCCATCGGACACACCTCCGTTCGTGTTCGAATGTAGTATGACCCGACCGGACGCATATAAAAGACGACGTTCGTGGGAAAATAAAGGGCGAGGCTTCGCCATGAACGCATGAAAGGGATGACCCGCCATTATCGCAGCCGTCCGCCGCTCCGCCGCCCTGCTCCTGCTCTGTCTGACCGTTGCATTCGTTACGCCCCCCTTCCCGGCCGACGCGGCCGCCCGACAACCGGAGGAAGACGAGCTGACGCTCGTGATCGACAAATCGCGGCATACGCTGATCGTATATGTGAACGAGACGCCGGCGCGCACGTTTCGCGTCGCGACGGGCAAAGGCGCGCTTACGCCCGAGGGCGACTTCGCCATCGCGAACAAGATCAAAAATCCATGGTATGTAAAATCCAATATTCCCGGAGGCGATAAGCGGAACCCGTTCGGCACTCGGTGGCTCGGATTATCCGTTCCGAACACCGGCGGATATCGCTACGGCATCCACGGCACGAACCGACCTTGGTCGATCGGGCAAAGCGTCTCCTCCGGCTGCATCCGCATGCAAAACAAAGACGTCGAATGGCTGTTCCGGCATGTTCCCGTCGGAACGAAGGTAACGATCAAAAAATAAGCGGTCCCTGGAATCGAGCATTATATATATGAAAATTTACTGTACTTGTTTTTGTATAATGTCTCGAGACCCTTGGATAGGAAATAAAACCCTACGATCAAGGTCACGTATGCCGCGAGCGGGAAAAATAAGATCCACTGGTGCACGTAGATTCCGTTCCGCGCCGCGCCGATCAGTCCCGCCCATTCGTACGTACGGGTCAGGTATTCGACCGGGTCGAACGTCATCGTCGTGCCTCCGACGAAAATATTGAAGATCGCAAGCTGCCCGAACAGCGTTAACGTAAGGATGATTTCGTTCACGAACAACACGACGAAGCTCTCCTTCAGATGCGGAAACAGGTGCGAGCGCAAAATCGTCCAATGGCTCGCGCCGATCGACCTCGAGGCGAGCACGAATGGACGTTCCTTGATTTCGATCGCTTTGTCGCGAACCGGCCCGATGACGGCCGGCAGCCCGATCGCGACGAAGACCGCACCTAAGACGATCGCCAAATACGCGGGAGAAGTCGTCGGATTGTAAGAGATGCCGTATACGATAAACCAAATCATCAAAAACACCGGGATGCCGTTAAGAACGTTCCAGTATGGAACTCGCTTCTTGCCGGATTTCGCCGCGGCATTCCCGTAGAAGCCCAACAGCATGCCGACGATTCCACCGATCAGCACGCGTGCGAAGGCGATGCCGATCGAGAGGAAGACGGTATATTTGGCGCCGTGCAGCAACTTCGTCAGGATGTCGTACCCGTT
>JAPSKX010000213.1 GCA_031181325.1 Paenibacillus sp. | reverse complement strand
GCCGTTCGAGGAGCGTCTCGTGTATCAAGAGATGGAAAAAATGAGCAATATGAAAATCAACTTCCAATTCGTTCCGTTCGACGGATTAACCGAGAAGCGGAACTTGGCGCTCGCCAACGGCGACTATCCGGATGCGTTCTTTACCGCGAGAGTACCCGCAGCCGATCTGATGAAATACGGAAGCCAGGGCGTATTCGTACAATTGGACGAGCTGATCGAGCAATACGCGCCTAATCTTACGGCATTGATGGAGAAATACCCTGCGCTGCGGAAGGCGCTCACGATGCCGGACGGGCACATCTACTCGATGCCGTCGTTTTACGACCCGGAATTCCTTCCGATGCTGATCGGGACGCCGCTGTGGATCAAACAGGATTGGTTGGAGCAGTTAGGGATCGAGGAGCCGCAGACGATTCAGGAATATTACGATTTCTTAGTGGCGGCGAAGAATACGGATTTGAACGGCAACGGCCAGCTGGACGAATATCCGTACAGCGGTACCGGGATCGGACCGTTCATCGATCAGATCAAAGGAGCTTGGGGCGTCGGCACCCGCGGTCTCGGCCACAAGCATGTGGACGTGGACCCGGCGACGAACGAGCTGCGGTTTTTCCGTACGTCTCAAAATTATAAGGAAGTCTTGGAGTTCGTAAACAAGCTGTACGCCGAAGGCTTGATCGACCCGGACATCTTCACGCAAGACGCCAAGACGTTATACGCGAAGGGAGCGCAGAATTTGCTCGCTTCGACCATCAACCCGAATCCGCTCACGCAATATAACGGGGAAAACTATATCGGGTTAGGCGCTTTGAAGGGACCGCACGGGGATCAACTGTACACGCATATTAAAGTGCCGATGGTATGGCCCGGGGCGTTCGCCATTACGGATAAGAACGAACACCCGGAAGCGACGGTGCGATGGATGGATCACTTCTTCGGCGAGGAAGGCGCAACGTTGTTCTTTATGGGCAAAGAAGGGGAAAGCTATACGAAAAACGCCGACGGCGCGCTGGAGTTCATGGATCACATTAAAAACAACCCGGACGGACTGACGCTGGATCAAGCGCTGACCGACTACGTCAGCTGGATGGGCGGAAGCTATCCCGGATATGTGCACCTCGACTGGTTCAAAGGCTCCGAATCGCTTCCGGAAGCCGTCGAGGCCGGGAACAAAGCCGCACCGCACCAGATCGAAGAGCTGTGGTATAATTTCAACTTCACCGAATCGGAAACCGAGTTCATGAGCACGATCGCTTCGGACATGCATACGTACATTAACGAGATGGAAGCGAAGTTCGTTAACGGCTCCGTACCGTTCTCGGAATGGGACAGCTATGTAAAGACGGTGCAGGATATGGGAGTGGAGAAGTACTTGGAAGTGTACCAAGCGGCATTCGACCGTTATAACGGGAACTGATCGTTTCGAACGACGACCTGCAGGAGGGGCCTTGGACGAGGGGCGCCCGCTTGCAGGTCTTTTCGATGCCCGCGGAACGATTGTATCTATACCGCCCCTCGACTTATGTTACTATATGGAAGGATATAATAATGCATATGTTCATAGAGGAGATTCGGATAATGATGTGGAACGCGTACGAACTCGATCATGACGGAGATCATCGATCATGACGACGCAGACGATCAAATGGGGCATTATGGGGCCTGGCGGCATCGCCCGCGCGTTCGCGTCGGATTTAAAGACCGTCGACGGAGCGGAGCTCGTCGCGGTCGCCTCGAAGTCGAAGGAACGCGCCGAAGCGTTCGCGTCGGAGTTCGGCATCCCGCAGGCTTATGACGATTACGAGACGTTCGTCCGGGAGGCGGGGGCGGATATCGTCTACATCGGGACGCTGCACCCGTCGCATAAGGAGCTTATGCTGCTCTGTCTGAAGGCGGGCGTCGCCGTGCTGTGCGAGAAGCCGTTCGCGATGAATGCGGGGGAAGCCGAGGAAGTCGCGAGCGTCGCGAAGGCGAACGGGACGTTCGTCATGGAAGCGATGTGGACGCGATTCCTGCCGCCGATCGCGCAGACGCGCGCCTGGATCGCGGAAGGCAGGATCGGCGAAACGAAGGCGCTCACCGCGAACTTCGGCTTCGACATCGGATGGCGGCCGGAGAGCCGCTTGCTCGATAAGAAGCTGGGCGGCGGGGCTCTGCTGGACGCGGGGGTGTACCCGGTCTCGTTCGCGTCGATGATCTTTGGGGCGCAGCCCGAGCGCATTCATAGCAGCGCCTATATCGGGGAAACCGGCGTGGACGAGCGGTTCGCGGCGCTCTTCGAATACGACGGGGGACGGACGGCGCAGCTGAGCGGCGGCGTCCGGCTCAACATGTCCAATGAGGCGTACGTGTACGGCTCGGCGGGGTATATTCATCTGCCGAATTTCTTGTTCGGCCGTTCGGCGACGCTGCACGTTCCGCAAGCGGAGCCGGTGCGCTTCGAAGACGATCGCGCGGAGCAAGGTTACCGATTCGAGGCGATGGAAGCGATGCGCTGCCTGCGGGAAGGCCGCGTCGAGAGCGCGATCATGCCGCTTGGGGAGACGGTCGACATCCTGCGGACGATGGATCGGCTTCGCGAGCAGTGGGGTTTGGAATATTAAGTCCCGATTACGCGCACCGATAAGTACGAATCGAAGGGCTGTCCCAGCGTCGAATCGACCGGGAGAGCTCTTCTTTCCGCTTTTAGGTGTTAAATTATTCCAATACATATTTGTATGGGCATCCGTCCTAGCTTATAGTAAAATAGTTCCAAGCTACTAGGAAACGTGGGAAACGCACCATTCATCGAATCGCTTCCGCTTGGGAACGATACCGTCGACGGGGAAGACAGGCGTGCGTTCCGGCGGAAGCGGATCAGACGCTGTAGAGGGGGAGGGTCATGCTGCGACTCGGGAGAATTACCGACAGCGATATTACGGGCGCCGGCGTCCCGACGTATTTAAGCTATGTTTCCCGCTACGGCGCCAGAGGCGTGCTGCGGGATCGATCGTCGAACGTCGGCATGATGCATATGACTATTGGGAACTTATATAAGCTTCCAGGGGGCGGCATCGACGCGGGGGAGCATCCGAGGGACGCGTTCTTGCGCGAAATATTGGAAGAGACGGGGTTCGAAGCGGAAATCACGCATGAACTGGGGTTTATCGAGGAGCACAAGCGAAAGAACGGCTTCATGCAGTATTCGTATTGTTATCTCGCGGACGCGAACCGAAATACCGGGAGGACGAGGTTGAGCGCAGGCGAACGGCGGCTCGGCTTGACGGTCCGATGGATGCCGCTGCGCGACGCGATCGAAGCGATGGAGCGTTCGTACCGGCGTTGCGGCGATTATTCGAAGCGATTCATGCTGCTGCGGGATTTGAAAATCCTCGAGCAAGCGAAGGAGTTCATTCATTCATAATTCACGGAAACAGATGATAGAGCATCTTTCGATGGCGGGGAGGTCGAGCGATTGCAGGAGTACGTCGGCAACTGCGGCGCTTGCGGCGCATCGATTTATTGCAAGGAAGGTTTTCTGAACGGCATCGTGAGCGAAGACAAGACGTTGGTTTGCTACGACTGCTCGGAGGAGCGGGACGAGAGAGCGGAAGAAGCCTGAGCCGGGGAATGGCGATTATGCCGGGGGCTTCGTCTCCGTTCCGAACGCAAGCAGCATACAGACGCCCGCCGCCAACAGGGCGGCGAAGATGCCGAAGATCAGGGGGTATTCCGCGCCGCGGCCGATCAACGCCCCTACCGATAAGGGAGCCGCGATGCTGCCCACGCGGCCGAAGGCCGCGGCGAAGCCGGCCCCGGAGGCGCGTACGTCCGCGGGGTAATTTTCCGGCGTATACGCATACAGCGCTCCCCATGCTCCCAAATTAAAAAACGAGAGCATCGCGCCGGAGAACAGTATCATGGCTTGGGATTCGCTCGAACCGAACGCGGCCGCGGCCGCGGCCGTCATCGACAGGAATAACGCTAACGTCGGCTTGCGGCCCCATCGCTCCACGAGATAGGCCGCAGCGAAGTAGCCGGGCAGCTGCGCGAGGGTCATGAACAGCACGTATTCGAAGCTCTTGATGACCGTGAACCCGCGATCCACCAGCACGGAGGGCAACCATAGAAACATGCCGTAATAGGAGAACGAAATCACGAGCCAGACACTCCAGAGCGCGATCGTTCGCTTGCGGTGCGCGGTAAAGAGGTCCGCGACGCTCGATGTTCGTTCGGCTCCTCGGACGAACTCGGGGGATTCGGGAATGTTTCTGCGAATCAGGAATGCGTATAGAAGCGGGAAGGCGCCGATCAGGACCGCGACGCGCCAGCCGTACACGGGCATGACGAAATAAGCGATAACGGCCGCCAAAATCCAGCCCGCCGCCCAGAAGCTTTCAAGGAGGACGACGTCTCTCCCTTTGCGACGCTCCGGCGCGAATTCATTCACGAGCGTCGAGGCGACCGGCAGCTCCGCGCCGAGCCCGAGTCCCATGACGAAGCGGAGCAAGAGCATGACGCCGAAGCCCGTCGCCGCGGCGCTGCCGACGCTTGCAAGTCCGAAGAGCGCCAATGTGTATAAGAAGACCGGCTTGCGGCCGATCCGGTCGGCCAACGTGCCGCCGAGGAATGCGCCGATCGCCATGCCGATCATATTCATCGTACCGAGCCAACCGGATTCGCTCGGCGTAAGGTTCCATTCCTTGCCGAGCATGACCAAGATGAAAGACAGCAGTCCGACGTCCATCGCGTCGAACATCCATCCGAAGCCCGCCGACCAAAATACTTTCCTGTATGAGGTCGTCATCGCGAAGAAGCGGTCCTCCTCCATATTACATATAAATCCTAGGATGGTTCGGCTTTATCATAACCACTGCGTCCGCGGCTTATGTGCGACAGGGCCGAAGGCAGGAATAAACGGACGGCGGATCGCGCACGCTATGAATGTGCGTCCAATCATCCAACGGGAGGTTTTCTGCGATGAGCAAAGCGGCAGTTTGGTCTTGGGTTGCGGCAGGTTCGATCGCCGGCGGCGCCTTAGCGTATGCGGCGTCCGCTAAGAAAAATCCATTGAAGTCGATTGTGCGCATGTGGTAATACGTTTTACGACAAAGAGAGCGCGGACCGTCGAGGTCCGCGCTCTCTTTGTCGTAGGCGCATCGTTTATTGCTCGATTTGCAAAATATTCTGAGGCGGTACCCGATTGTTCCGAATGTCGTCGATTTGCGCGTCCGTCAGGCGCCGCCCGACGACGATCAAGGAGGACATCCGGTTATCGTAATCCCCTAAGTTCGCAACTGTCGTATTGCCGCGGTACGCCCGCATCGTCCCTCGGAAGTTCGTTCTCGAGAACAGGAGCAGCGTAACGGCGTTGCGGTCGACGACGTTGCGAAGGCGGAAGCTCGATAACACGCCGTTGAAGCCCAGCGCCCGCGCGTCTCGGATCGCCACGCCTCCGCGCGCCAAACGGATTCGCCGCCCGGCGAAGCCGACGTCGGCGAACAGTTGGAGTCTGACATCGCGATTAGCCATTGTAACCCTCCTTTCGAATGCAAGGTTACGTTACTATATGCATAACCAGAAGGTCGCGCGTAGGCGAGTGGAAGGCGGCGATCGACCAGTTTTCCGAATATGAACGGATCGCGCATCGGGATGAAGCGGATTTCGCTCGCGGGCCGTCTAATAGGGTGGAGGTGATGATGCAGTGAAGCCGGCCGGCTTGAAACCTAATGAACCGTATTCGAAAGATCCCGCAGAGGCGCTGGAACAGCTGATGGGAGACTTCGGCACCGTCGTGATAAGAACCGCTTACTTCTATACGGGCGATCCCCATCTCGCCGAGGATATTAGCCAGGAAGTCTTTCTTCGCGCCTATCGGAAATGGAGCTCTTTTCGAGGGGACAGCTCGGTGAAAACCTGGCTGACGTCGATCGCTGTGAACGTATGTCGAGACAAGATGGGCGCGAAGATGTTCTCGGAGCGACCGACCGATCCGAGTCGGATGGAACGAGGCCGAACGATCAGCGTCGAGGAAGAGGCGTTGGAACGCTTACGGAAATCGGCGGTGCTGCAGCATCTGCTCCGCCTGCCAATGCCGTATCAGGAGACGATATACCTGTACTACTACATGGACCTTAATACGCGAGAAATCGCGGAAGCGACGTCGACTCCCGAGGGCACCGTTCGAAACCGGCTGCACCGCGCGCGCGAGGCGCTCGCTCGGGAGATGAAGAAGGAGGAATCCACCGATGACGGACGATCGTAACTTGCGGCGACACATTCGAGAGGAGGCCGATGAAATCATGTTTTCCCATATACGATTAAGCGAAGAAGCGAAGCGAACGATCCGCCGGCAGGCGGCGGAGGACCCGGCAGGACGGCGATTCGCACGGCGGAAATCCTGGACGATCGGCTCGGCCGCGTTGGCGGCGGCGGTCTTGATCTTCGCGGGGTACGCGCTGTTGGAGCAACCTTCCGTTCCTGCGGAGCCCCCCGTCGCAACCGCTCCGCCGTCGGGCGGGGGCGCGGCCGGCTCCGACCTGTCTCGGCTGATCTCGACGCCGATCGGCTCGCCGGAGGAGGCTAAGGCGGCGTTCGGGGAAGGGCTCCGGCTGCCGACCGAAGCGCCGGAAGGGTATACGTTATCGGAGATTGTCGCCGTCGGAGAGCAAGGCAAGCCGGCGAGGGACGTGATCTTCGCCTACGCTTCGGGCGAGAACGTCGTGACGTTCGTCGCCAGCCGCAGTCCCGCCGCGTTCCCTGCGGAACTGTTCTCCCCGACGCAGGTGAACGGCGTCGACGGCTTCGTGTACGCGCAGTCCGGAATGACCGAGCTGTTCTGGATGGCAGATGGGGTCCAGTACTCGGTAACCGGTCCGATCTCCGCGGAGGCGGCGATGGCGGTTGCCGAATCGGTCGGAACGTAAACCTATTCATTTCGTGGGCTTGCGCAGCGCGCAAGCCTATTCGTTATCTAGGACGGTCGATATGGTATAGTAGGGATATCATACCAGAATGAGGGAGGGATGAATGATGAGAGGGGGGCGAGACCAAGCGCCCGAACGTCCCGGGAGAGTATACGATTCTCGGAACGGATCGCGAATTGCGGGAACGGCGTCGCTGCGGACGACGCCGTTCGAGCGTCTGCAGGGTTCGCTGGGCAACCGATTGTTGGGTAGGCTGCTGCAGCGGCGCGCGCGCCGTCCCGAAGCCGCGAGCGGCGTCGTGGTGCAGAGAGCTCCAGGATTGCCGACGAAGCAGGAGCTTCAGGAGGCGGGGTTGACGCCCGGAAAGAAGGCGTTC
>JAPSKX010000001.1 GCA_031181325.1 Paenibacillus sp. | reverse complement strand
GGCCTGCGCGGACGAGAACGAGCTGCCGGCTCCCCCGATCGTATCCCAGCCGCTCCCATTGTATCTCATCACCCTCCCGACGAAGGAGCTGGTCTGGTCCTGGTATGCGACATACAGCGTGCCGTTGTCGTTAAACAGCGAAACGTAATTGGTCGCGCCCGCCGAAAAGCCGGCGCCGCCCACCGTCGCCCAGCTGCTCCCGTTGAATGTCATCAATGTCGCCCTGTTCGAGCGACTCTCGTCCACGAATGCGACATAAGGCGTGCCCTGATGCACTTCCAGCGATAAGGAGCTTACCGGACCGGTCGTAAATCCGGCGTTGCCCACCGTCGACCAGCTTCCGCCGCTGTACTTCATTACGGTAACCTTGCCGTCCGCCCAATTGGTATATGCAACGTAAATCGTCCCGTCCGTATCCACTTCCATGTCCAGCGAGCCGGCCTGCCCCGGAGAAAAACCGGCGTTGCCCACGACGCCCCACACGCGGTCCGCATCGGCGAGCGCGCGGCCGGTTCCGGGCGCGACGACGCCCAATAATCCGCCAAAACCCACCGCCGCGGCCAGCAACGCAGCCAGCGCCATTTTCCAAGCGATTCTCATCAACTTAATCCTCCTATTGATTCGATCATGTAACGGCCTCCTTCCAACATATCAGTGGATTATTTTCGTCAACTGAAATGAAAGCGCTTCATGTCAGGTTTTCCGATTATTCCGCAAAAAAAAAACGGATGACGCCCGGTCGGGCGTATCCGTCGCCATGCGGCATATTCGAATTCCGCTCTCTCCGAGGGCTCGTACGTCGTCTCAAGAAAAATCGCGGCCCATTCGAGATGTTCATGCGGATTCGTTCCTCTTCCGATATTCGGTCGGCGTCAATCCCGTGTATTTCTTGAACATCCGGTTGAACGAAGTAATGTTCCTATAGCCGACCCGTTCCGCCGCTTCCCGGATCTTCAGCGCTTCTTCGTCCAGCAGGCTCGCCGCTTTCTTGATCCGCGTCTCGTTGATGTAATCGACGAGATTCATGCCGGTTTTCGCCTTGAAATAAGTCGACAAGTACCCGCTGCTCATCTTGAACTTCTCCGCGAGCACGTCCAAATACATTTCCTCCGCGAGATGCTCTTCGATATATTCGGCGATCAAGGCCGTCACCGGCCGCTTCTCGTCCTTCTTCACTCTAACCGCCTCCGCCGTTCTCGTGACCCATTCGATCAAAAGCTCCTCCAGTTCTCGCACCGTACGGCAGCGCGCGATTCGCTCGCCCTCTCGTCCGAGTACGGCGTCGATTTCCTCGGGATCGAGCGGGAACGGCACGACGCTGTTTCGGATCTTGGATGCGGTCGACTCCGCGAACCGCGCGAGCGAAGCCGCCGTCGGGGGGGTGCGGCGCCACTTGGCGAAATACAGCTCCAGCAGCGCGGTCAGCTGCGCCGCGTTGCCGCCTCTCAGGTTCGCTTCCAGCTCCTTCTCCCGATCGGACGAGAATCCGCTCGCGACCGGCGGCGCGCCGCGGCGGTCGACGATCTGCGTGGCATCCGTCAGCAGTCGTTCCCCGGCCAGCTCCTGCGCCTCTTCGTACGCGGCGGTCAGCTGGCTCGACGCCGAGTACGTCGACGTCACGACCATCGTCATAATCCCGTGCTCCCGGTCTTGATCGAAGACGGTCTTCATCGACTCGAGCGTCCCGACGACATCCTCCGATCGGTCCGTGAAGATCAGGCTGAGAATCTGCTCCCGTTCGATCTGGAACGTCAGGGAATCCGGATATTCCGGCTTCAGTCGGCTGTCGATGAAGATCCTTACGTAGTACAGCCAATTCTGCATGACCTCCGGCGGATTCGATTCGTTCTCGCCCGGCTGCATGTGGAAGAGGACGAATACGAAAGGCTTGTCGGTAAAATCGAGACTCGCGGCTTCGGGTCCCTGGTTCCGGATCGCTTTAAGCCGGTTGAAGAAGGAGATGTGCTCGAACAGCATCCAGTTGCCGTGAATCTGGCCGCTGATCATATCGAATTCCTTGATGTTTGACCGGTATGGCGCCCGATCGGCGTTCATCCCGCGAATCGACTCGATCACCTTCCGCAGCGGATTGTTGATTCTTGCGGCGAACACGAACGAAAACAAGATGCTTAACGCGAAAGCCGAGAGGGTCGTTACTAACAGCGTGGCGTTGATCCGGGTTTGGGCGGCGATCGTATCGGCGGGAACGCGCGAGACGTACGTGAAACCGGTTGCGTCGCTCGCGAAGGCGAAATAATAGGTTCCGTTCCGAATGAATTTGCCGGATGCGCCGGCTTCCCGGATTTCCTCTAGGGAAAGCATCGGCTCCTCTCCCTCCCTGCCGAAGATCGGACGGCCCCCGTCGTCGTAGATCATGAAGTCTTTATGCACGCTCTGGTGGAACGCTTCGTACATCCGGACCGCGTCGAGGAACACGATCATATAGAAGTCGGGTGTATAGACCCCTTTAATGACGACCGGGATCATCTCGCCGAGCGGCTCCGGACTGTCCTTGAAGATGAGGTTGTCGAACGTTGCGGACGGCAGCACCCGGAACGAGTACGGTTCCGCGAACTGCTGTCTCCAGAACGAGAGCGGGTATTCCCGGCTCGCGGTAAACACGTTGAACATCGACTCCGCGCTCGCGCTCGTCGACCTCTCGATAATGAGCTCGTTCTTCTTCGAATAGAACACGATATTCTCGATATGCATATAGGGAACGCTCGTCCATCTCTGAATTTCGCGAACGATGACCGGGTACACCGCGCTGCTCGCTTCATGCTGCAGCTGCCAGATCGTCTCGCTCGACATAAACAGAAGCATCTGCTTTCGGATCAGATCCAGATGCTTCTCGTAGCTGTCGCGGGTATTGGCGAGCAAGGACGTATTGTATTTCACGACCTCCTGCTCGACGCTCTTCTTAGTGACGTAGAGGGAGTACAACGTTAACGAGGCCAACAACAGTACGATGCATAGGAACCCCGCGATCAGCCTGTGGAATAGAGAGTTCGTCCGGTTTCGGATGTAAAGCAGCGGTTGCATCTTCTTCATGCAATCTCCTCCTCCGAGATCGACGCGACGCGATAGATAGTCTCATCTAACCAAGCGGCGGCGCAGGTGTACATCTTACCTTGGCGTCGACCTGCGGTATCGCTCCAACGTGACCTGTCCGAGCAAGCGCTCCCCCCTGGCGAATCGTCCCAGCTCGTCGACGACGAATTCGCATAGCTCCCGCTTCATGAGGCCATGGAATCCGCCGATATGGGGCAAGCACATCACGTTCGGCAGCGCGAGCAGCTCGTGGTTCGCGGGAAGCGGCTCTCGGTCGTAGACGTCAAGGGCGGCGAAGATGCGTCCCCGCCGCAGCTCCGCCAGCAGCGCCTGCTCCCGCACGATCGGCCCCCGCGCCGTATTGACGAGCAACGCGCCGTCCCGCATGCGCCCGAGCTGCTCCGCGCCGATCATCCCTTCCGTGCGCGGCGTCCACGTGCTGTGCAGCGAGACGATATCGCTGCGCTCGAACAGCTCGTTCAGCCCGCAGCGCTCGACGCCCAGCGCGGCCGCTTCCTCCTCGCCGCAATGGCTCGAATGCAGCAAGATCCGAACGCCGAACGGCTGCAGCATCCGTATGACCTGCTTCGAAATTTCGCCGAAGCCGACCAAGCCGACGACTCTCCGCGTCACGCCGAGCACCGTCTCGCGGCTGTTGTCGCTCCACTCCCCCCGCTTCAAGCGTTCGGCGTTCCCCTGCAAGTTCCAGGCGCCGGCGAACATCAACGCGACGGCGCATTCGGCCGTCGAGTGCGCGAGCACCGGATTCGCCGACGTAACGGCGATCGAGGTGTCGAATACGTCCTCGGTGACGATGCTCGCCACGCTGCCGGCCCCATGGCCGATGAACTTCAGCCTTCCGGCGCGCGCGAGCGCCTCGGGAGTAAGGGTCGGCGAGCCCCAAGACGTAATCACGGCGTCGTATTCCGCGATGCGTTCGGCCAGATCGCGGCTGGTGAACGGCTCGCCCTCCGGGACGAAGTCCGCTTCGGACAAAGCGGTCAGCTTGCGTACCGCGGACTCTCCCCAGAACAGCTCTCTCAAGCTTTTGTTCGCGATCGCGACCAATGTTTTCATATCGCATTCCTCTTTTCGACAGATTGGAAGAGCCGCTTCATGAACGAGACGTACGCCGGAAATACGACCGCCGGCTCCGCGCCCGGAACTTGAAGCTCCTTGCGCCACTTCGTCTCCCATTCGAGCGAGTAATACCCGGTGTACCCGCACCGCTCCAGCAGCCCGACAATGTCCGCGATCGGTACGGCGCCTTCGCCGACGCGCTTGTATTTCCAACCGATCGCCGAAGGGTCCTCGCTCGGAACGCCGTCCTTCATATGGACATGGACGCAATCCGAGCCGAGCAGCGCCACCGTATCCGCCGGGGACTCGCCCTCCTCCAGCGGATGGATAACATCGTAGACGACTTTGCAGTTCGGCTTGCCCGCATCGTCCAACAGCCTGCGCAGCGAGCGTCCCGTCGCGAATTCGTTATGCGTCTCGATCCACACCTGCACGCCGAGACCGGCCGCGTCGTCGCACGCTGCTTTCACCCCGGTCACGAGGGCGTCGTACGGAATCGCCGGCATGGCGCGATCGCGCCGCTCGTTGAAGTGCCCGAGGAAGATTCGCACCCCCGTCGCGCGCAAATCCCTTGCCAGCGACGCGACCTGCCGGAAGCGCTCCAGCTGCACCAGGTCCCCCTCGCCCCCCGTCAAGCAGACGCCCGACCCGATATCGGTCACGGCGATGCCGCTCTGCTCGAATGCGCGACGCGCTTCCTCCCGTTCCCCGGCCGTCATCTCGACGGATATGCCCCATACTCCGCCTTCGCGCAGTTCCATGCCGGTAAACCCGCGCTTGCCCGCGATGCCGATCATCTCGTCCAAGGACCATCCTTCGCACGGCAGCGTACTGAACGCCAATCGATCCATGCTCTTCTCCTCCGCTTCGCGCACCATCGTAGATGCCTTTTATTATGGCGATACCGGCCTGCGAGCGCTTTCCCTTTTCCATGATTTTTTTGCACATTTCCGAGAATCGCTGTACCCTGAAGAGGAGCAAGCACGGAGATGGATACGGAATGACGGAGGAACGAAGATGGCGGATTACCCGATCTATACGTCGAGAGAGATGTTGGACGAGGACTTCCCTTTCAAGATCGAAGTGAGGACGCCCGTCAACATGAATCGATATGTACATGCGCACGAGCATCTTCAGCTCTGCTACCTGATGTCCGGAAGCTGCCTGCATTGGGCGGTCGGCAAGCAGTACGTCCTGACCAAGGGCGATCTCTTCTCGATTCCTCCCTTCCAGGAGCATCGGTTGGCCCCTCGCGAAGGGATGGACTTCACCATGATCCAAGTCGACTTCATGCCGCAGGCGATCAACGAGAGCTTCCGCGACCTGGCCCGGATGCAGACGTTCGTCGATTTCGCGTACATCCGTCCGCTCCTCTCCGAAGAAGATCTCGTTCCGAAGATGGCGTTCCCGCCCGCGATCCAGTCCGAGGTCGAGCATTTGCTCGGCAGCCTCCTGCGCGAGTGGGAGGAACGAGAGGAAGGGTATCGGCTCGCGATCAAAGCCGACCTGCTGAAGCTGCTCGTCATCACGGGCAGGCAATACACGCGGTACGCGCGGACGCAGAGCCGGCGAGAACGCCAACAAGTCGCGCTTCATCGGGAAGCCTTCTATCAAGCCATCGCTTATATGGAGACGCACTACCACGAGGAGCTGCACCTGGAAGCGGTGGCGGCCAAGGCGCTGATGGCGCCCTCTTACTTCAGCAACATGCTGCGGCTCGTTCGGGGGAAGTCGTATATCGAGCTGCTCGCGGCCATCCGCATCCAGGCGGCCATGGAGCTGTTAACCGATACGGACCTCAGCGTAACCGAGATCGCCGCGCGCGTCGGCTACAACCATATCAGCCATTTCAACCGGACGTTCAAGAAGCACACCGGCGTGACCCCCGGCGACTTCCGCAGGCATCGGTCTTGAACGAATCGTTAGGAACATGAAAATAGAGCAGACGGCCGATGCGGGCCGCCTGCTCTATTTTCGTTCGTTCGGATTCGTTATTCTCGCTCGAACAGCTTGCTCACCAGCTGCGTGCGGTTCGTGACGCCGAGCTTCTGAAAGATCGAGGTCAAGTGCTTCTTCACGGTGATTTCGCTGACGAACAGCCTCGCGGCGACGTCCGCGTTCTTCAGGCCCTTGCCGATGAGCGCGACGATGTCGGCCTCCCGTTCGGTGAGCATCGACAAGTCCGGTTCCGCCTTCCGCGGTTCCTCCGCGTCGAGCCCGAGCTGCGCCATCATCTTCCGAAGATATTGATGCAACCGCGGCCCCCGCGTATCCAGATAGTATGTATGAGCGGGCGTACGACCGTCGTAATCGTAGTGAACCGCGTCCGCCGTCTCGCAGCCCAACCGCTGATGCACCTCGCGGAAGAACGGAAGCGGGGGCGGCGAGCCGGCGATGAAGCCGCCGGTCAGCATTTGCGTGATGAAATGCAGGCCGGCGTCGGCGCGCAGCTTCCAGTCGCCGAAGTCGGCCACGTCGATGCCGTAGACGAATAAGCCGTAATCGGTGTCGGCCGGCACGCGCATGGCGTTCAGCCGCCGTTCGTCCAAGCTGCGGAAGAACGCCGAGGACAGCGGCTTGTTCAGCAGGAAGTCCAGCGTCTTCTCGTGAATCGGAATGACGACGGACAATCCGACCATCTCGCCCGACGGCTTTCGCAGCAGGCGAATATGCACGCGGTGCAGCTCCCTCAGCTCGTCCAGATGCAAGTGCTTAACCGGAAACAAGCTCTGTTCCGGCGTAATGACGAACTCCTTCGGCGCGTTTGTCTCCGGATCGACGTACGGAATGCGCACTTCCTTCGGAGACGCTTTCCGATGCGCAAGATACCGCGCCGCCTCTTCCGCGTTCGCGTCGTCCAACGGCTCGAAATAATGCGGAGAAGCGGTCTGATAGAAAAACTCCCGGATCAAGTGGTCGCCCACGTAATAGAACGCCTCGGCCGCTTCCCATCCGTCGCGGGACGCGCCGGGCCCGCGGCCGACGGCGCGATAGAAATACGCGGCTCCGCGTCTGCGGAGCGCGTTGTACGTCTCCGGCGTCCGCGCTCGAAGGTCTTCGGCGACGGCCGTCCGTACGAGATCGTGCAGCAGCCATCCGCGGGACACGCGCCGCACGAACGACAGCGAGACGAGCTCTTGGAACTGCTCCGTCGTCACGGGGGCGTCGATCGCGTACGACAGTATTTCTTGATTGAAATGCCGCAGCACCGCCGCGGCTTCGACGAGCGACCGGAGCGCGGGCCCGGGCACTTCTCTCAGCCATTGGCCGGCGACGAACGGGAATACCTCCTCGTCCGCGAGCCGCGCATCCTCCCGCACGGTCGCCGCGTGCGCCGCCAACGACAGCGACAGCGGGTGGCCCTTCGTCTTGTTCCAGACCGCCCGGATCGAAGCGTCGTCCCGGATGCCATGGCGTTCTAAATACGCCTTCGCATCGTCGTACGCCAGCTCGGACAGCGGCGCCCATTCGATCATCTGCCGCCACGCCGGAGACAGCTTCCAGGCCCCCTGCAGCGGGTTCCGGCCCGCGACGGCGACCGGGACCGACGGATCGAGCCGAGGCAGCAGCTGCTCGCGGATCCATTGATCGAGCGATTCCATCTCTTCGTAGGTATCGAAGGCCAAGCAGAGCGGCCGTTCGGCCGCGACGGCGTTCACGCGGCGGATCGCGTCGGACACCTCGAACGACTCGTCTTCGGGTTCGAGCCGCCCCGCGTCCGCGTCCGGATATTCCGCCAATCGCGCCAACCGCGCGCTGAGCGACTGCGGCGTATGCAGGAAATCGCGGCTGTCCAGCAGGAGAAACCGATAGCCGCATTCGGCGGCGATGCGGCGGAATTCGTCGAGCAGGAAGCTCTTCCCCATCCCGCCGATGCCGTAAATATTGATCAGCCGCTTCCCGGGCGACGACCCGTTCAGCAGTCGGCGGAATCGGTCGACTTCTTGGCGTCTGCCCGCCATGAACGTCCGCTCGTAGGCGTCGATCTGCCTCTCGTTGCCGATATCGGCCATGATGCTTCGTCTCCCTCTGAAGGGTCTTTTATACGAAAGTATAGGGTCGATTTATATTATAAGATAATTCAACCGAGCGCGGTAGCGTGGTACCTTGAGAAAGCGAAACGACGATACATTTTCTAGGAGGTAAGACGAATGAAGAAATTCGCAAGAAGAGACGAGAGCAATACGTATTTTTCGCTGGGCACGCGGGCGACGTTCCTGCTGCAAGGCGAAGACACGGGGAACCGGTTTTCCTTGATCGAGTTTTTGCTCGTGAAAGGGGCCGACACGCCGCCGCACACGCACTTGAACGAGGATGAGCATTACTACGTCTTGGAAGGGGACATCACCGTGCAGGTAGGCGAAGACACGATCCGGGCCACGCCGGGCACATACGTGTATTTGCCCCGCGACGTCAGGCATTCCTACCGGGTCGAATCCGACCGTGCGAAGCTGCTGGTGGGCATCTTCCCCGCCGGTTTCGAGCAGTTTTTCCGGGCGAACGGCGCGCCCGCCGATCCGGAGGCGATTCCGCCCGCGCCCCAAGGCCCGCCTAGCGAAGAGCAAATTCGCGGCATGATCGAAGAAGCGGCGAAATACGGCATCGTGTTTTAATCTGCGAACGGATAAAGGAGAGGAATTCTAATGAGAAAATGGTTGATCGCGTCCGTCGCGTTGTTCGGCGTATGGAGCGGGAGCGTATCCGCTCACGGCTCGATTCCCCATGCCCCGACGGCGAAGCATGAGACGCTCACGGCGGTCGTCAACGGCGTCAAGGTGGAATCGGCCGCGAATCACACGACGGCGGACGGGAAGATGTACGTGTCGATTCGGGCGTTCGCCGACCTGTTCGACGCTGCCTTCACGCTGGAGAGCGGGAAGAACGAAGCGGTTCTACAGGGGAACGTCGTCGCGAACGTACGCATGCACCGGGGCGAACCGACTGCGTGGGTGCGGGACTTGGCGGCGGCCGTCGGCGCTCAGCAGGTGACCTACGACGCCGAACGCAATGAAATTTATGTGTTGGCGCTGCCGGAAGGGTCGATCAAGGTGTCCGAGACCGTGCCCGCGATGGGCGAGCATTGGGCCAACCCGCAAGCGGGAGAGCTGCCGATCGGGCCGTTCTACGGCGTACACGAAGGAAAGCTCGTGTTCCTAGAGTATATGATCGATCAGAACGACTTCGAGCAAGGGAAAAACCACGTGAATCTGAAGGGGATGAAAGGCGTCCCTTCGCCGGCGGTCGTGCAGGCGGACATCGAGTTCCAGCCGGAGGGACACCCTGGCTTCGAGACGCCGCATTACGACATCCATCTGTACTTCATCTCCGACGCGGAGCAACAGCAGATTCAATGAGTTTACAGAAAGGAGTCTTCATATGTTATTGAAGCTATTGGTGGCGGTCCATGTGCTGTCGGCGATCGTCGGCATCGGTCCGACCTTCGTCATGCATCTCTTCCTGCGCGGCAACCAAACGGCGGCGCAGCTGCGGCAATCGCTCGACGGCATGGCGATCGTCGAGCGGTTCCCGAAGGTCGGCGGCCCGCTCGCGGTGCTGAGCGGCATTCTGCTCGTCGCGTTGTATCGCTACGGCAGCTTCGGGCAGCTTTGGCTCGTCGGCTCGCTCGCGCTGTTCATCCTCGTGCAGATCGTCGTCGTCGGCGTCGCCGGCCGGCAGCTGAAGCCGGTCATGGATTGGCGGCGGAACGCGGGCGGGCAGTCGGAGACCGTCGTTCCGCTTCAGGTCGAGGACGCGTTACGGCGCGTCGGCGGCACGATGTGGCTGGCGCACGGATTGGCGTTGGCGCTGTTCCTGCTGATGATCCTAAAACCTACGGCGACGCTGTGGTGAACGCACCGAAGGGCAAGGCGAATTCCGCCTTGCCCTTCACGCGTCCGCGGTCTGTCTGCGATCTTCCGACAGCGGCACCGATCCGCTTTACTCCCGTGACATCGTCAGCAGCTTGTCCATCGTATTCCAATTCCGCGTCGTGACGCCGTTGCCCTTCAGCTTCATCATGCGGTCGCCGAGCGGCGATTCCGACAACTTCGCGCCGAAGCGGAGGTACGCCTCCCGCTCGCTCGCCGTGAACGCGTCGCCGGATTCCGCTTCCTCCGGCCCGCCGCGCAGCGCCGTCTCGAGCGTTCCCGGCGAGACCGGTTCCTTAAACAGCGCCAGCATGATGCGCTTGCCCTCCTCCGCCGAGCCCGGCGTATAAGGGCAGTCCGCCATGATTCGCTCCAGCTCGGCGTACGAGCGGACGACGACCTCGATCGTCCTCCCGAGCATCGCTTCGAGCGTCGCGCCGACGAGCCCGGCGACCGTCTCCGCCGCATCATCCGACTCGCACAAGATGTTGCCGCTCTGAATATACGTGCGCACGCTGCGCAGCCCGCGCGCCTCCAGCTCCGCCCGCAGCTCCGCCATCTTCACGACGTTATTGCCGCCGACGTTGATGCCTCTCAACAACGCAATGTACCCTGCCATCGCATTTGCCCCCTATGCTACTCACTGCTCGAATTACATCACGGAATCGCGCTCCCTGTCAACGATGCTTCCCCATCCATGCGCGAGCTGAACGAAGGGATATCAAGGGAAGGGGGCGCGGAATCTCGTCCCTTCCTCTGCCCTCGTACAAAAAAACCGCCCCGTCGGCGCCCTAAGCGGCCGTTCGGAGCGGTCTTCCGCACATTAATGCGCCCGCTTGTAATAAGTGATCGCCAAGGCGACCGCGAGCACGGACCCTTTCACGATGTCCATCGCGTAATACGGCACGGACAACATAATCAGTCCATTGGACAAGATGCCGATCAGCACCGCCCCCGCGAACGTGCCGAACGCGTTCGGCTTGCCCGCGCCGAGGACGGAGTACCCGATGAATGCCGCGGCGACCGCGTCCATTAAGTACGGAGCGCCGGCGTTCACCTCGGCGTTCATGACCCGAGCGCCAAGCACGATGCCGCCGATGCCGGCGAACAGCGCCGACACGACATAGGCGGCGAGCCGGTATTTGCCGACGGCGATGCCCGACAGCTTCGCCGCCTCGGGGTTGCCGCCGATCATGTACATATAGCGGCCGTGCTTCGTATAGGTCAGGAACAGATGAACGGCCAGCACGACGATCAGCATAACGATAATGATCCACGGCACCTTCCCGATCATGCCGAACGCGTCCGGGATTTCGCCGCTCGCGTAGTCGCCGCTCGGGAGAATCATATTTTCCGAGATGGTCGCCCCGCGGGTGTACGTCAGCGCGATGCCTTGGAATACGAACATCGTGGCGAGCGTCATGAGCATGTCCTGGATCTTGAAGTTGATGACGAGGAACGCGTTGACGAGTCCGACGAGCAAGCAGAAGACGAGCGCGACGCCGATGCCGACGCCGGTCGCTTGCCCGTGCCAGACGAACATCGAGATGACGATCGCGTTCGCGAGCGACGCCGTCGAGCCGATGGACAGGTCGAAGCCGCCGACCGCGAGCGAGACGGTGAGACCGATCGCGATGATCGTCACGATCGAGATCGAGCGCAGGATCGTGACGATGTTCGCGCCGTTCAAGAAATTGTCCGTCGCCGCGCCGAATACGGCGATAAGCAGCAGAATCGTAAGCAAGGTCCCGTATTTATATAAAAAGTCGAAAAATTTATGCCCGACGGCGTTCATCGCTTCATGCCTCCCGTACTGTACAGCAGCAGTTCTTCCTCGTTCGTGCTGCGCGTATCTAGTTCCTTCGCGACGGCGCCGTCGTACATGACGTACGTGCGGTCCGTCAGCCCCAAGATTTCCGACATTTCGCTGGAGGCGTACAGGATGCACTTCCCCCGGCGCGCCAGCTCCGCGATCAGCTCGTAGATGTCCCGCTTCGCGCCGACGTCGACGCCCTTGGTCGGTTCGTCGAAAATATACACCTCGGCGTCGGCGAGCAGCCACTTGCCGATCGCGATCTTCTGCTGATTGCCGCCGGATAAGTTCCGCACGCGCGCCGATTCATTGGGCGTCTTCACGCCCAGCGATTCGATGAGGCCGCGGGCGGCGTCCCGCAGCTTGCCGGCGGCGATCCACGGCCCGCCTGCCGTGAAGCGGGACAGCGTCGCGGCCGTCAGATTCGCGGCGACCGATTCGTCGACGAACACGCCCTCGCGGCGCCGCTCCTCCGGAACGAGGGCGATCCCGAAGCGCACGGCGTCGTGCGGCGAGCGGACGCGCAGCCGGCGCCCGCCGAGCGTCAGCTCGCCGGCGGCCGACGGCGACGCGCCGAACAAGGCGCGGCACAGCTCCGTCTTGCCGGCGCCGACGAGTCCCGCGACGCCGACGATCTCGCCCGCGCGGATCGTCAGGTCGACGCCATCGACCTTCTCGCCGTCCCGGACGCCCTTCGCCTCGAAGCGCACTTCGCCGATCGTTCGGTCGCGGTCGGGGAATTGGCCTTCCAGCTTCGCGCCGAGCATGTGCTCGATGACCTGCTGCTGGGACATCTTGCGCAGCTCGTCTCTCGCGACGACCCGCCCGTCCCGCATGATCGTAATGTCCTCGCAGATCTCGTACAATTCCGGCAGCCGGTGCGAGATGAAGATGACGCCGACCCCGTCCGCCTTCAGCTGCCGGACGAGCGCGAACAGCCGCTCCGTCTCGCCGGAGCTGAGCGGCGCCGTCGGCTCGTCGAGCACGAGGAAGCGGCATTCCCGCGACGCCGCTCTCGCGATAAGCGTCATCTGCTTTTCGGCGAGCGTCAGCTCCTGCACGAGCTTCCTCGTCGGGATGCCGTCGATCCCGAGCCGATCCAGCACCGCCCGCGCGGACCGATGCAGCTCCCTCCAGCCGACGAGCTGCTTGCCGCGCATGCCGTGCACGAGCGTCTCGAGCATTATGTTTTCGCCGACCGTCAGGTTCGGAATGAGCGCCGTGTCGACCTCTTGGTAGACGATCTGGATGCCATGGTCCTTCGCGTCCTTCGGAGAGCGGATCCGAACGTCCCGCCCGTTCAGCCGAATGTCGCCCGTATAATGATCATAGGCGCCGGACAGCACCTTCATAAGCGTCGACTTGCCGGCTCCGTTCGCGCCGATGAGCGCGTGGGCCCGTCCGGCTTCGGCCCGGAAGTCGACGCCGGAGAGCGCCTGCACGCCGGGGAAGGCGATCGAAATCCGGCTCATCTCAAGCGCGCTAGTCTTCGATTCTCCCAACCAACCCACCTACTCTCCAGACAGGATAGAGCGCCCTTATCCGAAGGACAAGGGCGCCGCATAAGTTACATTATTATAGCATGAATCCTTCGTTATTTGGCGTTCGCTTCTTTTAGCGATTTCATCCAGTCTTCCTCGAACGCGTCCGTCTGGCCCCAGCCCGGAATGACGTCCGCGAGCGTCTGCATGTTGACCGCCTCGGACGCCTTGCTCAGCGTCGCTTGGTCGATCAAGGCCGCCTCGAGGTTCACCGCAGCCGGCGTCTCTTCGCCGGCGAGCTTCTTCGCGAGGAGGCGTACGTTGACCGCGCCGATCATCTTCGGATCGACGGCCGCCGTCGCGACCCACGGGCTGTTCTCTTCCTGCATGATCTGCAAGTCGGCGTTCGATACGTCGATGCCGTAAATCTTGATTTCCGTGCGTCCCGCTTCGATCAACGCGCGAGCCGCGCCGCTAGCGAACGCGTCCCACGTCGCGAAGATCGCGTCGATCTCGCCCTTCGGATACTTCGCCAGCATCGCGGCGACCGCGTTCTGCGTATCGACCGACGTGTTGTCGTTCGCGACGCCGAACCGCTCCAGCTCCTTGAGGTTCGGGTACTTCTCGAGCGTCGCTTGATACACCGCGTTGCGGCGTACCATCGGCGGGAAGCCGTCGACCCACAGGTAGACGATCTTCGCGTCTTCGCCTTGCTCCTTCACAAGCTGGTCGAGCGCGAATTGCGCCAGCGCTTCGTCGTCCTGCGACGTCAGCGTCGTGCCTTCGACCGCCGACAAGTCGCCCGTGGAGTCGAACGCCACGACCGGAATGCCCTTGTCCGCCAGCTTCTTGACCGCGTCCACCGTCGCCGGGTCGTCGCCGTGCGAGATGACGACGCCGTCGTAATCGCCGTTCGCCGCTTGCTCGAGCGCGTCGAGGAACTTGCCGGTATCGCCGCCGGCCGAGAAGGTGTCTACGCCAAAGCCCAGCGACTCGCCTTCCTGCTTCGCGCCGGCGAGGAATTGCGCCGTATGATCGTCCCCGCCGATCTTGCGGATGACGTTGATTTTAATATCGCCCTTCTCGGCGAGCGCCGCCGGGAGATTCTCTACCGCCGGAGCCGGCGTGCCGGAGCCGCCGCCCGAACTGCTCGTCGCGTCGCCGGCGCCGCTCGTCGGCGCGGCGTTCTGCCCGCAGCCCGACAGCGCGATAGCCGCAGCCAGCGAAAGACCCGTTATGTAACGAAGCTTCTTGTTGATGAACATCTGTAAATCTACCCCCATCTATTAATTACAAGCAATCCTATCGGATTTAAAGAGATTCGTCAATAGTTTTATAGGATGAACGAAAAATCCGGCGTATAACGGCCGCCTCGTCCACGAACAATAGCTATGTTCGGCGCACAATTTTCCCGCGGGGAGGACTTGCCATGTTGGATCAATTGGAAAGCAATTACGATTGCTCGAACGCGAACGAGGACTTGCCGAAGCTCCTGCAGGAGCTTGAAGAATGGAAGTCGAAGTCCGGCGGCGACAGCTCGAGGGATACCGTGGAGACGATCAACCGGTTGGAAAATCAAATCCACTTTATCCGAAATAAGTGCGGCATTCGGCCATAACGAGAAAGAGCGCCTCGCGGCGCTCTTCCCCTCTGCGTGTCGCGTACCTTAATAAGCCAATGCGAACAATCCGTTGATATGCGACAAATACCGCGCGTTGCTCGCCTTCTTCATGAGGGAAGCGGGCGCGCCCTTCAGTTCGATCCCGTTTTCCCCGACCGAACCGATCCCGTCCTTGCGTCCGAGGCTCGCGAGCGTCCCGGAGAACACCGGGCTGAACGATTGCATAGCATAACCGTTGTAGCCCGCCGCGATGTTGGCGCCTACGAGCTCGCCCATCTGCCACGCCAATTGCGCGGTCGGCGGATACGGACGGTCGCCGGGGCCGAACACGACGGCGCAATCGCCCGCGAGGAACACGTCCGGATGCGAGACGGATTGCAGGTACTCGTTCACGGACGCGCGGCCGCGATTTACCTCGATGCCGCAATTCGCGACGAGGTGATGCCCCTGCACGCCGCCGGTCCATACGAGCGTACCGGTTTCGATCGTGCGGCCGTCCTTCAACGTGACGACCGTGCCGTTCACTTCGGTGATCGGAAGGCTCGTGAGGAACTCGACGCCGCGCTGCTCGAGGCTCGTCACCGCGCGCTGAATGAGCTCCGGCGAGAACATCGGCAGAATCGTAGGCATCGCCTCGACGAGATACAACGAGACGTCGGCGAAGTCGACGCCCGCCTCGCGGCAATAGCCCGGCAGCTCGTCCGCGAGCTCGCCCACGAGCTCCACGCCGGTCAGGCCGCCGCCGCCGATGACGAACGTCGCGTCCGCTTTGTTCTTCGAGACGCGGTACGCGCGCAGCTTCTCCTTCACGTGCGCGAAGATGCGGTTCGCTTCCGCCGCGGATTTCAGCGTCAAGCTGTATTCCTTCAGTCCCGGAATGCCGAAGTAGTTCGTCTCGCTGCCGAGCGCGAGCACGAGCGTGTCGTACGCGTAAGCCGTACCGTCCTCCAGCGTCACCTGCTTGCCGGCGGGATCGATCGATTGGACGGAGCCGATCTTCACGTCGATCGACTTGCCCTTGAACAGCTTGGAAAGCGGCAGCGCGACGGCCTTCTCGGACACGTTGCCCGCGGCCAGACGGTGAAGCTCTGTAATGATTTGATGCGAATCGTATTTATTGATGACCGTAATCTGCGCTTCGCTCGGGGACAGATGCTCCCGCGCGGACAACGCGCTTAACAGACCGCCGTAGCCGGCGCCGAGAATGACGATTTTTTTGCTCATGTCGATACGCTCCCCCTTAACCTTGCTGCTTTCGCTCGCCGAGAATGTCCAGGTACGCCTGGCCGAAACGAAGCATGCGCTGCAGCTCCGGATCCTTCAGCAGCTTGAGCATGCCGAACAACCCGATCGTCGTCTCGTCGGACTCCGCCCGGTCGCTCGCTTCGATCGCCGCGGACGCGAAGTACTTCGCCTTCTCTTCGATCGGCTTCAGCACCTCGGTCAAACCGCCGATCGTATCTTGAATGAGCACGCGGTCCGAGACGACCTTCTGCGCCAAATCGTACGTCTTCGTCAAGAGCGCCGTCATCTCCGCCAGCTTCGGCAAGTTGTCGACGAGCGTCGTGAGCGCCTCCTGCACTTCCGGCTTCAACAATTGCTCGAGCACGTCCGGCTTCAACGCGGGCTCCTGCGTCGATACCGCCGGCTGCTTGTTCGCTACGCTTGCTTCCATCCTTCTCCCACTCCTCGTTGGTGCGGATCCGCCCGTTGGACGACGCGTCCTCGATTGTGAAATTCTTCACATGAGAGTAAGCTCGCTGCCGGCGTTCCGTTGTTTACTGTCCTTGAAAATATTTTATTACATTACAGACCGGTCTGCATTAGAAATGTGAAAATTATCACATAAAATATTTTAATAAGGGTGACAACCTTTTTCAACCGCATAAAATTTAACAGTTACGCGTCCGAACGGCCGCGCAGCCGCTTCCTGACCCATATGATCAGGAAGAGCGCCGGAATGTAGCCGTATATGATCCAAAATCCCGCCTCGTTATACGCATGCGCGAGCCCGTCGATCGTTCGTCTGTCCTCGATCCATGCCAGCAGCACGAGGTAGACGGCGAGGAACAGCGGCAGGGAGACGCGGCGCTTGATCGGCCACAGCTGTCCCGCCCCGCGACAAGCCGCCCATACTCCTATCGATACGCTGACGAGCGCCCTCAATAACCATGCCGAGATGACCAGATACTCCAGCCGCTGCATGATCGGCACTTCGATCATCATAATCATATTAAGCGTCGGCCAGATGATATGCCGGAGCTGCCCCTCCGAGTAGTACATGAGGGTGATCAGCGTCACAAGCAGATAGAACGCCGAAGCGACCCCGACGGCCGCTTGGGTCCAGCGCTGCGATTCCGCCGGACGCCGGAAGAAGGGGTACAGCATCAGCATCGACTCGAACCCGAGGTACGGGAACGTCATCAGACGAGCGGACTGCGCGATGTCCGCGATCGAATGCATCCCGACCGGGAGCAGATTCGCAGGGTGCAGGTACTTCAGCGCGAAGAAGAACAGCGGTACGGTCAAAGCATACGGAATCGCCGTGCCCCACACGCTCATCCCGGTCACCGTTCGAATGCCGCCGGAGACGGTGTAATGCAAGAGCAGCAGCAGCGCGAAGGCAAGCGGATACAGATTCATCCGAGGGAAGAGCCATACTTGGATGACTTCCAGGAAGATTCGAAAGACGACGAGCCCGCCGAGCAGGAAGTAGAGCACAAGCGCCGCGCTCGCGGCCGAGCCGATCCACCGGCCCAAGAGCACCCTGTTCAGCCGGACCGCATCCGCGTCCGCCCCCGATGCGTTCAGCGCGTAATACATCATCCAGACGCAGACGTGAACGCTCGCGCCCGCGAGCAGCACGGACATCCACTGATCGTACCCCGCCGGCTCCAGAATCTCCTTCTGGAATTTCAAGATCCCGACGCCGACGACGCTGCAATGGATGAGGAAAAAGGCGAAAAACGGCGTCATCCGACGACGCTCGCCGACGCGGCGGCTTCCGCTCATGACTGACCTCCTCCCGGTCCGCCGGATTATTCCCCGACGCCGGTTTGAAAGATGCGTAAATCGACGGACACATCGGTCCTCACGGACGGATACGACGCCTGGAAATCCCGCTCGTTCCAGCGCCGGTCCCGGCTTCGAACGCGATCGCCGAGACCGGCGGGATCGACGCGCCTCTCCTTGCAATAAGCGAGCAGCGCCTCGATCTCCCGCTCGATATATGCGGCGCCCTCGCGTTCCAGCCGCTCCAGCGCTTCGACCGACGCGAGATCGATCCCCCCGGGCGTCTTCCTCGCGAGCGCCTCCACCTCGACCCGGATCGCGACGGAGGGAACGGGACGGAGCCGCTTCACTTCGTACTTGGCTTTCGATCGGATCGTCTGCACCGCGACGTACCGACGCTCCCGATCCCCCGTACCGACGCGGACGGGAATCAGCAGGCTCCCGTTCTTCCCGTCCTCGACGAGGAGCTTCAACAGAAACGAATCCCGAAAGCCGATACGTCCGGCCAGACGGTCGCCTCGGAACAAGGCCGTCCCGGCGATCTCGGGCTCCCCGTCCTTCAAGCGGAAGTACGGCATGTACATGTCCCGGCCCTCGCCGAAGTAACTGAACAGCAGCAGATGCAGATTGGCCGACGGGAGATTGCCGCTCCGGACATTCTGAGCGGCCATGTCCGTCATGTATGCCGACTCCTTGTGCCGCTTCGCCCGCTCCATCGTCTCGGCGGCGGTCCCTTCCGTTACCGCGAGCATCATCCGCGTCGCGATCTTCGGGTCTTTGCAGAAGGAGTCCAACACCTCGCCGACGCCCTTCTTCGCGAACGCTTCGCCGAATAACGCGAAGCCGAGCTGGCCGTATTCCAGCGCGCCGTCCGCTTTCGCGTTCATTCTCGGAATCATGTCGAAGTGCGACAGCGAGTCGGCTCGCAGCAGCTCGATGTCGGCCTCGCCGTCCTTCTTGTAATGCGGCACCATCGCCACCGTCGCTTCGCCCTTCTCCGACGCGTCGAAGCCGACCGCTTGGACGAGCATGACCTCGCTTACGATCGCCTGCTCCCCGCAAGCCGCGAGCAAACCCATAAGCGCTGCCGCGACCCCCAAGCGCCCCAGACGTCTATTCCTCATCGGGATCCTCCTTCGTCCGCCCCGACGAAGGCGCATATCGGATGCGGCTTCGCGGCCGCAAGTATCCGGGCCGCTTATACGTCCATCGGAACGCGGGGCGAATGACGCTGTCTCTGAGATCGCTTACCCGTAAGGGGTACACCGGCACGGTGTACGGAGAGCCCAAGGACGTTAATCGAGTTAGATGGACCAACAGGAAGCCGATGCCGACGAACAGCCCGATCGCCCCCCATATGGAGGAGAGCACGATCATGGGGAATCGCAGAAAACGAATCGTGTTGGACATCTTATAGATCGGCGTCGTGAACGAGGCCAGCGCCGACAGCGCCACGACGATGATAAGGATATTGCTCGTCAGCGCGGCCTCCACGGCCGCTTGGCCGATAATGATGCCGCCGACGATGCCCAGCGTCTGTCCGATCTTCGTCGGCAGCCGCGCGCCGGCCTCCCGCAGAAACTCGATCGTCAGCTCCAGAAACAACACTTCGACGACGGGCGGAAACGGCACGTTCATGCGCGAGTAGACGAGCGGTCCTAGCAAGTCTTTCGGAATAACCTCGTAGTGGAACGTCGTGAGCGCGATATAAAACGACGTGGCGAACAGCGAGAAGACGACGCCAAGAATCCGAATCATGCGAAAGAACGAGCCTAAGAGCCAAGGCAAGTAATAGTCTTCCGGCGAAATGAAGAAGTCGATCAGCGACGACGGGCCGGTGACGAAATACGGCGAGCCGTCCCCGATGATCGCGACTTGCCCGCTGATGAGCGCGTACGCGACCCTGTCTCTGCGCTCGGTCGTCACGAACAGCGGGAAGGGCGTAGACGATTCGTCCGCGATCATCTGATCGAGCAGCGACGTATCGAAGACGACGTCGAAGTCGATCGCCTCCAGCCGTTGCCGGACGGTCTGCACGTTCTGTTCGTTCGCCGCGCCTTCGATATAGATCACGGCGACTCGGCTCTTCGAGAGCGACCCGATCTTCAATTCCTTCACGACGAGCTGCGGAATATTGATTTGCAACCGCAAGAGATGGATGTTCGTATCGAGATCCTCGACGAAGCCGATGTTCGGTCCGACGACGCTGAATTCGTTCTCGGTCGTATTGTTCTTCCGAACGCCGCGCTTGCCCGCCAGCGGGACGAGCGCGCACCGCGCGTCCTCCGCCGCGATCCGGACCATCGCATGACCCTTCAACAGCTTGGCCTGAATGTCTTCGATCCGGTCGGTCACCTCGATCTCTTCCGTCGGAATCCATCGCGCGAGGTCCTCGAGCTTCCGGATGTCGTTCGGCTCCGCGGCATGCCGCTGCAGCGGCTCGAGCAAGCGCAATTCCAGAAGCTCCTTCTCGATCAGCGTTCCGAAATACGATACGGTGACGTCGAGCGCGTAAGACGGGATCGCCCTCTCCTGGAAGTCCGACGATCGCTTCGCCTGTTCGATCAAGGAAGCGAGGTCGCCGCATTCGGTATTCAGCTTCGACTCGGCCTCTTGCGGATTCGGGATCGCTCGGGTTCGGTCCATCGCTCGGCTCCGTAGCAGGGAATGATTACCGTTACCATGCCCCCGCCGCGTTCCTTTCATCCATGTCGAACATGAAGAAACGGCGATGCCGGGGACGTTCCCCCTGCATCGCCGTTGCCGGACGATCTTACCACTCGACGACGAGACCGTCGAATGCGCACCGCGCGCCGAGCGCCGCGACCTTCGCTTCGAGCTCGTCATGCGGGTAGGCGCCTTGATGCGAGAAGTGCGTCGCCACGACGAGCGTCCGCTCGGCGACGGCGCCGATGGCCCGCAGCTTCTCCAGCATTCTGCGGAAATCCCCTTCGTTCAGATGCTCCTTGCCCGCCGGATGCCGCCAGATCGTTCCTTCCAGGACGACGGCGTCCAATGCGCGGCCCTCGAGCGCTTCCCACGCCGCATCGGCGTAGTAGCCGCTGTCCGAAGCGTATAGCAGCGTGGAGGCGCCGTCGCCGACGATATAATTCATCGCGTCCCCGACCTTCAGCTGATGCGCCGCCTCGATCGCCTGCACGGTGTAAGGGCCGAGCCCCACGGTTCGGCCGGGCAAGATCGGCACGCGGGCGATATCCGCGGCGCGGTCGCTCCCCCCGGCGTCCCACTTCGCCCAGACCGACGGCCCGGCGACCATCGTCAGCTCCGGCAGTTCGGTCGCGAGACGGAACGCCTTGCCTCGCATGAGCAGATTCCCGGGGTCGAAGTGGTCCATATGGCTATGCGTGACGAGCGCATAGGGCACCTTCGTCAGGGACACGCCCAGCGCCGCGCAGGATGCGAACAGATCCGGGCCCATATCGATCAACAGATCGTCGTTGATCAGCGCGCTTTGCCGTCTGCGCACGTTCCGGCCTCCGCGCGAGCGGGCGTATTCGCAGGTCTCGCAGTCGCAGAACGGGGAGGGGACGCCTTCGGCGGCCCCGGTCCCGAGAAATGTCAGCTTCATCGGTTATCATCCTTCCCAACGAAATCGATCGAGCGTTATGGAGTCATCGGCTCCCCGGGCGCCGCGGAGGCGAAGCGGAAATGGTCGAGATACAGCGTTACCGGCGCGCCTTGCCGCCACATCCACAGCTCGATGCCTCGCATCTTCGTCAAGTCCAGCCCCACCTGACGCAGCGGAATGCGGATCGTCTCGGCGCTTCCGGCGCGTACGTACTGCATGAACGAATCGTCGGATTTCCCGTCGGTTTGACTGAATTTCACGTAAAACTGCACCGTCTCTCCAGGATTGTACACGTCGAATTCCAACGCCTCGAAGCCCGACCAATCCGCGCTGCGGAAGCCTGCGCCCGCATGCCACAAGCGAAGGTTCGGAAAATTCGTATTCGCTCGGAACTCCGCTTTCATCGAAGCGGCGCCTTGCGTCGCGTAGTCGTTCGACGCGCTAAGGTTCACCGTCGATGTCGTAAACCGGCCGACGTCCTGCGCCGTCTCCGCTTCGTTCAACGGGATCGCATACGGCGCGGCCGTCTCGTACACCGCGATCGTGCGCACGATCTCGCGGACGCGCCCGTCCTTCGTCACGACGATGCGGACCTCGTGCTCCCCGGGGGACAGCGCGAGCGTCGCCGTAAACTCGACGTGCGCGCCGGCACCCTGCCCCGCCGGGACGAGCGCGGAGCCGTTCAACGTCGCGTTCGCGCCCGGCTCGGCGTAGACGGTCACTTCCCGGACGCCGTCGACCGGAGCGCGCACGGCGACGATCGCCGGCAGCTCGAGCGGCTCGGCGACGATCTCCCGCGCGAGCGCCGCGCGCACTTCGCCGACGAGCGCCGGATCGCCTTCGTCGTACGCCTTAATGTCGTCGTACAGCCGGTCGTAGAACGGGCGAATCGCGTCTCGGTACGGGAACGCTTCGCCGAGACCGAGCCGCGCGCCCGTCTCGCGCAGGCGAGACTCATACAACCACAGGTATTCGTAATCCTCCATGCTCTCGCGCAGCGCTTCGAGCCGGATCGTGCCGATCGGCCCGTCGACGCCGACCTCGGTCCCCGGGTAGAACAAGTACCCGTCGCCGTTCGCCCCCGGGAACGCCAGCGGATCCGTCCATACGTCCCGGCTGACGTACTGATACGTTCCGTTCACGGACGCGTACTTCTGGAACTGCGTCGTCGCCCAGTACAACGTACCCTCCACGCCGTAGTCGTGCTGCATCCAAGCGAGCAGGCGCGTGCCGACCAAGTCGTCGTCCAGGTGATAGGACGGGAACGGATGCGTCGGCTTCACATACGTGTACCACCATACATGGTCTCCGGCCGCCTGCCGCTCCTTCGCGAAGTCGGGGTCGAACTTGTCGATGGACGGCACCCAGATGTCCAGATCGCCGACCAGCTCGTCGACCGGCTGGATCGTCACGAGATGCGGCACGTCCGGCGCGGCTTGCTTCAGCGCGGCCGTAATATGGCGCACGCGGTCGTACTTCGCGGCGGTCGGCTCGTCGATCTCGCCGACGTAGAAGTACGCCTTCGCAAGCAAGCCCTCCGCCCGCAAGCGATCGACGAGCGATTTGATCTTGTCGATATTCGGCTCGCCGTCCGCGGTGCGATAATACGGCAGCCGATACGCCGACACCCGGGGGTCGTTAACATACGCAGGCGCGCGCTCCGCGTAATATTCGATGTCCGCATCGGGAATCGGCAGGTAGCCCGGGGTCAGCCGGTGCTCGACGGAGGCCCAATAATACTTTTCGATATAGTCCCATGCCTCTTCGCCTACGACTCCGCCGTGCGCCTCCTGAATCGGACCGCCCCAGACGCCGAAGTTCGTCTTGGCATGGCTCTCGTCGGTCAGCTCGAAGTCCCATACCGTCAGCTCCACGGGAATGCGCGTCGGTTCCCCCGTTTCATGCAGGAACAGCTCCCCCGTATACACCCCCGCCGGCTGCCCCTTAGGCACGTACACCTTCACCCAGATCCCCTGGTTATGGCCGGGCTCTACCGTCAGCGTCCCGTCCAACGGGATGAGCGCGTCCGGATACCATCCCTTCGGATACGCCGCGGTCGTCGACGTCTTCACCTCGATATAATGCTGGCGGAACAGCTCGATATGCTCCGCCCCGATCTTCTCCGGGCCGTCCGTCCGTTTCAAGTCGCCGACGGACACCTGCAGCTTGCGCAGGCCGGTCTCTCCCGCCTTGACGATCGCTTGCCCGCTCTCGTATTCGTTGCGCGCGGCTTCGAGCTTGAGGACCGCGGCGGCCTCGCCGTCGGGGAACGGCTGATCTCGCATGACCTTCTCCGTATTCGCAGGCGCCCATACCTTGAACGGAGGGGCGTCCCCTTCGGAAAAGCCGAACTGCGTCAAGAGCGCAAGCAACAGCAAGAGCGTCGGCGCGGCGACTGGCATGGCGTAACGCTTCCTCATCATTTCTTCCTCCTCGTCTGGCGCGATCTTGGTTCCTGGACGAGCTCCCCGAACGCAGGTCGGAGTCCGGGGAGTCGTCTAGGAGGAAACTTACATATGAATTATTGCTTGTAGCGCTCGTATGCCGCTGTATAGAGTTCTAGGTAATCCTTCAACCCCATCCGTTCGATCGTAGCCACATAGTTGTCCCATTCGCTGAACGGCAGATCGCCGGTAATAAACTTATCCGTGCTCTCGCTGACGTACTTGTCGATGTCGGTGTGCAGCGGCGTAAAGCGCGGCAGCTCTTCCGCCGTGTACAGGAATTGCGGCCACACCTCTTCCGGCCAGTACGGCTTCACCTTCTCGGCCGCCGCCATGCTCTCCGGCGTCGCTTCCCCGCCCTTGAACGTCTTCGCGGTCAGCATCGCCGGGTACCATCCTCCGCCCCACGATACGAACTTGGAGGAGTCCTTCAAGTACTCCTCGGTATACTCGAGCGTCCCGTCCGGCTGCTCGGTGTAGCTCAGATCCTTGATGCCCATGAAGAACAGCTTGCTGCCCTCTTCGCTGTAGAAGTAATCGATCCACCGCACCGTCGCTTCGGGGTGCTCGTTCTTATCCGTAATGACGAAGGCGCCGGGATCGATGAGCGGGGAACGCGCCCGCGAGAAGATCCGATCGCCGTGCGGGCCGCTGAGCGCGGGCGCGCCGACGAAGTGCTCGATCGTTACGCCGCCGATCGCGTGCGGACTGTTGGTCACGGACGAGCCTACGCGCCCTTCGTCCATCAGGGCGTTGACCTCCGGACCTTTGATCGTCAGCACATTTTCGACCAACAGCCCTTCCGCGTACAGCTTGTGCATGTACTCCAGAAGCTCCTTGTACCGCGGGTGCGTAGGGATGTACCGAAGCGCGTTCGTCTCCGGATCGAGATCGACCCGGTTGTGGACGTTCCCGCGGTTGCCGAGGCCCCAGGCTCCTTTCAATTCGTCGAGCAAGGAGCCGTAGCCGCTAGCCGCGTACGGAATCTCGTCGGCTTGTCCGTTGCCGTTCAGGTCCGTCGACTTTACGGCCTTCAGATATTGGTAGAACTCTTCCGTCGTCTCCGGCTCCTTCATCCCGAGCTGATCGAGGAACGCTTGGTTGTACCACAGCTTCGAGCCGATCAGCACGGAGGTGAAGTCCGGATCGTAGAACGTCGGGAAACCGTAAATATTGCCGTCCGGCATCGTCAGGCCGTTCTTCACTTCCGGATACTGCTCCAGCAGCTTCTTGAAATTCGGGGCGTACTTGTCGATGAGATCGTTCAGCGGAATGAAGATGCCCTGCTGCCCGTAATTCATCAGGTCCGCCGTCGACAATCGGGCCGTGTGGAAGGCGTCCGGATAATCTCCGCCCGCCAGCACCAGGTTCCGCTTCTCCGCCAGGCTCTCCGCCGGCGTCAGCTGGAAATCCACCTCGACGTTCGTCATCTTCGCGTATTCCTGCCAGACCGGCAGCGCGTTCCAATCCGCCGGCGCGGACGCCGCCTTCCCGGCGAAGAACGTCAGCTTGATCGGCTCCTGCACGATCGGGAACCCGCTTTCGCTGACGGCGGCGGCGCCTTGTCCTTCGGCCGCCGGCTCGCCGGACGGCGGCGCTTCTCCCGCCGGCTGCCCGGCGTCGTTCGAGCAAGCGGCGAGCAGGCTCGCCGTCATGACGCTCGCGAATAGGGCGCGAGTCCAACGTTTCGTTTTCAACATGTCGTACCTCCCTGAACTGATTTGAACATGCTATGTGCGAACAAAGGCCGGCCTAGGATTAGCCCTTGAGAGCGCCGATCATCATGCCTTTCACGAAATACTTCTGCAGGAACGGGTATAGCAGCAGCACCGGCACGTTCGCCACGAGCACGATCGCGTATTTGATCGCCTCCGTCTCCATCAGGTACGTCTGCGTGGATGCATTCATGCTGCCGGCCATCTGGTCCACCTCGGACTTAATGAGGATTTCCCTCAGGAACAGCTGCAGCGGATACAGCTCCCGGTCGTTCAAATAAATCAATGCGTTGAAGTAAGAATTCCAATGGCCGACGCCGTAAAACAAAATCATGACCGCGATGATCGGCATCGACAGCGGGAGCACGATTCGCCAGAGCGTCTGGACGTTGGAGCAGCCGTCGATGGCCGCGGATTCCTGAATTTCGTTCGGAATGCTCGTTTGGAAGAAGGTGCGCATAATGATAATGTTCCAGACCGAGACGGCGCCGGGAACGATCAGCGCCCACATCGTGTTGACGAGCCCCAAATTCTTGACGAGCAAATACGTCGGGATCAAGCCCCCGCTGAAAAACATCGTAAAGACGATGAACGCCGTAATCGCGTGGCGCCCCGCGAAGTCCTTCCGCGAGAGCGGGTAAGACGCCAGCACGGTCATGACGATGTTCAGCGCCGTGCCGATCGCCGTGTAGAAAATCGTGTTCCCGTATCCGGTCAAGATTTCCCGATTGGCGAAGATGCGCTCGTACCCGACGAACGACAGCTCCTTCGGCAGCAGCCACATCTCTCCGCGCAGCACCGTCAGCGGGTTGCTGATCGAAGCGCTGGCGACGAAGACGAGCGGATATAAGACGACGAGCAGCACGACGGACAAGACGGCATAAATGACGATTCCTACGATTCTGTCGGACAACGTATCTCGCATCGACGTCCCCTCCTTACCAAAGACTCGTTTCGTTCACTTTGCGCGCCGCCTGATTCACGAGGACGAGCAGGATGCAGTTGATGACGGAATTGAACAAGCCGACGGCCGCGGAGAAGCTGTACTCCGCTCCGATGATGCCCCGCTGATACACATAGGTGGAGATCACGTCGGAGCTTTCCAAATTCAGCGAGTTTTGCATCAAATAAATCTTCTCGAAACCGATCCCCATAATGCTGCCCACGTTGAGGATCAGCAGAATGACGACGGTGGGCAGAATGCCCGGCAGATTAATGTGCCAGATCCGTCGCAGCCGGCTCGCGCCGTCGACCCTCGCCGCCTCGTGCAGCGTCGGATCGATGCCCGCGAGCGCCGCGAGATAGATGATCGAGCTCCATCCCATTCCCTGCCAGACGCCGGAGAAGACGAAGACGGTCTTGAACCATTCGGGCTCCGTCAGGAAGGAGATCGTCCCGCCGCCGAACGCGCGGATGACGTGATTGACGACGCCGTTCTGCGGATCTAGGAAAATGAACACGAGACCCACCATCACGACGGTCGACAAGAAGTGCGGCGCATAGGTGACGGTTTGGACGAGCCGCTTGAAGAACGTGCTGCGGACCTCGTTGATCAGCAGCGCCAGGAGGAGCGGAACCGGAAATCCGACGGCCAGCTCGTACAAGTTGATGCCGATCGTATTTTTGATCAGTCTCCAGAAGTAGTAACTATTGAAGAAGCGCTCGAAGTGGTCGAAGCCCGTCCACACGCTGCCCCATATGCCCTTGGCGGCGACGAAATGCTTGAACGCGATCTGCACCCCGTACATCGGGATGTAGTCGAAGATAACGAAGTACGCGATCACCGGAGCGATCATGAGATACAAATCCCAATTTTTCCGCAGCGACCTGCGGAGCGCTATTGCCTTCATTGGCCTTCCCCCCTTGTTCGCACGCGATTCGGGCGTCGAGAGCTTCGCCCGCTACCCGTCGAGCATCCATGCTTCGGGTGGCTTGACGCGGACGACGCCGCCCCCTTGCCGAATCGATTCGGTCGCGGCGCAGCCGACCGCGATGCTCATCCGTCCCGCGAGCGGCGGGGCGACCGGCGGCTTGCCTTCCAGAATCATGTCGACGAAATCCTCGCAAATTTTCGGATCCGCCCCGTTGTGAGAGCCCTCGGCCTTCTTGATGTCGTACACGCGGTCCGACAGGTCGCGCCACGTGTTCGATTTGCGCGTCCGCAGATACACCTTCTGCGCTTCTTCGTCGTTCTCGATCCGGCCGTGCGTTCCGATGACGGTATAGTTGCGCTGATAATCCGGGGTAAACATGCATTGCGTATAAGACGCCTTAATCCCGCCCTCCAGCTCCATCAGCACCATGCTGTTGTCCTCGACGTCCACCTCTTCCCGGAACGCGCACTGCACCAGCGCGCCCGTCCGAGCTTCGGGACAGCGATCCTTCTCGGCGCAGGCGGGACAGGTCAGCTCGTTCGGCTGGTCTCCCCCGAAGTAGTCCAGTCCTCCGAAAGCGCTTACCTTAACGGCGTAGCGCCCGGTCAGCCAGTGAATAATATCGATGTCGTGGGAGGCCTTCTGCAGCAGCAGCGACGTCGTGCGCTTCGAGCTGCCGTGCCAGCTATGATAGTAATAGTCGCTGCCGAGGCCTACGAAATGCCTCACCCAGACCGCCTTCACTTCTCCGATCTCCCCGGCCTGGATGATTTCCTTCATCGTGCGGTACATGTTCATGTACCGCATGTTGAAGCCGATCATGAAGTGCTTGCCCGAGCGGCGCCAAGCTTCCAGGATACGGTCGCAGCCCTCGACCGTAATCCCGAGCGGCTTCTCGCAATAGACGTGCTTCCCCGCCGAGAGCGCGGCGACGGCATGCTCCTCGTGAAGATCGTCCGGGGACGCGACGACGATCGCGTCGATGTCCCGTCTCGCGAGCAGCTCGCGGTAATCCCCGGTCACGAAGGCGTCCGGATTGATCCGCTCGCGGAATTTCTCCCGCCGGATCGGATCGATGTCCGCGCCCGCCACGACCGCCGATCTAGCGTCCGGCCTGTGCCAATACTTGGCGAATCCGGATCTCCAGCCGAGACCGATCACCCCGATGCGAAGTTGTTCCATGTTGGTCGCTCCTCCTCTAACGCATCCGCGCGACGCCGGACGACTGCCTGACGATCAGCCGGTGCGGCATCAGCAGCTTGAACGGCAGCGGATGGTCTCCGTTCATCTGATCGACCAGCACCTTGGCCGCCATCTCGCCCATCTCGGTCTTCGGAATATGGACCGTGGAGAGCGGCGGGGACGTGTACTGGGATATCTCGATATTGTCGAGCCCGACGATGGCGACGTCTTCGGGAATCCGAAGACCCGACTCGGTCGCGGCCCGCATGGCGGATATGGCCATCATATCGCTCGCGGCGAACACGGCCGTCGGCCTCGCCTCGGGCGGCAAGCGCAGCATCTCGGCCATTCGCTCGTAGCTGAGATTGACGTCCCATTCCGTATTCGCGACCCAGCGGGGATCGACGGCCAGCCCCGCCTCCTGCATGGCCGAGCTATAGCCGCGGTACCGCTTCTCCCGCTCCATGTCGCCGGTCAGCCCCGCGCCTCCGATGAACGCGATCCGCCGGTGCCCGCCGTCGATCAAGTGCTGTACGGCCGAAGCGGCCGCCCCGACCCGATCGTACATGACGACCGGGATCGACGGATCGGAGACGTCGATGCCGACGACGACGGGGACGATGCTCTTGACCGTCTCGTACGCCTCCTTGGGGATCCGCTCGACCAAGATGATCCCGTCCAGCTTCGCGTCCTTCACGAGCTTTCGAAGAACCTCCTCCCCCCGGAGCTCTTCGAAAGGGATGACGTACGAGAGAACGCAATTCAGCTCCGTCAGCTTCTTCTCCACGCCCGCCAAGATCGGGGAGAAATACGGATGATTGTATTTGTTTTGCGGGACGGACACGATGCAGCCGACCTGCCGGAACGCCGCGGCTCGCGGCGACCGCTTGTACGGCTCGACCGGTCCCGCCGAAGCCGTCTCGCCGGCGAGGTACCCCAGCGCTCTGGCGGTTTTGATGACCCTCACCTTCGTCTCCTGACTGATATGTCTGCTGGAGTCGTTATTCAGAACGCGGGATACGGTTGAGATGGATACCCCCACTTGGAGGGCGATGTCTTTCAAAGTCGGCAAGCGACCGACCCCCTTCTTGCCCAATTGCCCAAATTTTGGGCCAAACTAGCCAGTCAAATAATATCAGCAGATTTCGGACAACGTCAAATAAATAATGCGTAAATTGTATAACTTTGGGCCCAAATTTACATCCCCTTCACAACGGCAAAGAGACCTTCCCGCGTCATGCGAGAAGGTCCCTTGCGTCGCGCGCCCTATATCGGAGCTCCGTCAAGACGCGAACCGCGTTCGCGATCAGATTCGTCGTCGTCTCGTTGCCGGCCGCGAGCGGCAGGATGGAGAACCCGACGATTTCCTCGTCGGTCAGCTTCCGCCCTTCGATCTCCGCGCCGATCAGCAGCGAGATGAGATCTTCCCGCTGCCGTCCCCGGTGCTCTCGCAAGATGTCCGCGAAGTACGCCTGCAGCTCCGCCATCGTGCGCGCCTGCTCCTTCGCCGCTTGCGCGATAACGCTCCGCATATTCGGGCAAATTATGACAACCCGCCAGGTCGCTGAAAAAGGTTCCGCACTATGCTACAATACAGAAATTGCGTACGACTGAAGCACTACTATCGGGAGGTTTCCTGCATCTTATGCTGATTATCGGTATCGCCGGCGGCACCGGCTCGGGCAAGACGACGGTCGCCCGCACCGTCATCGAACGTCTCGGAACGGACAAGGTGACGTTCGTCTCTCAGGATAACTATTACAAGGACAGTCCCCATCTGAGCTACGCCGAGCGGGAGAAGATCAATTACGATCACCCCTTCGCGTTCGACAACGAGCTGCTCATCGAGCATCTGCGTCGCCTGAAGGACGGGCTTCCCGCCGAAGCGCCGGTGTACGACTTCTCGTCGCACGCCCGGTACCCCGACCGTACCGTTCGGCTGCTTCCCAACAAGATCGCCATCATCGAAGGGCTGCACGTGTTGTCCGACGAGAAGCTGCGTCCGCTGCTCGACATCAAGGTGTTCGTCGACACCGATCCCGACGTCCGCATCCTGCGCCGCGTCCTGCGGGACATCCAGGAGCGCGGCCGGTCGATCCAGTCGGTCCACGATCAGTACTTGAACACGGTGAAGCCGATGCACGAAGCGTTCATCGAACCGTCGAAGAAATACGCCGACGTCATCATCCCCGAAGGCGGGCATAACGAGGTCGGCGTGCAGCTGCTGACGATCTTGACGGAAAAGTATTTGAACGAGGACGGCCGGTTCGCGTAAAAATAACCCCGGGAACATCTCCCTTCCCGGGGTTATTTTTTTTCTACGACTGGCCCATCCACATACGAAGCTTACGGGGTCTGCGAGAACTTAATGTCGCTGGGGCACCATAAATTTGACGTTCTGCTTCTCCAGCTCGCGGTGCAGCGCCTCCGCCGGTACGTCCCGATCGGCGCAGCCGAGGTCGATGGCGAGGGAGGCGGCGATGCCGGCGGCGTGCCCCAGCGCGAAGCAGGTCGCCTGGACGCGCATCGACGACATCGCTACGTGCGTCGCCGAGATCGCTCGGCCCGCCACCAGCAAGTTGCCGACGTCGTTCGGCACCATGCAGCGATACGGGATATCGTAACCGGAGACATGCCGTTCGTCGGTCGTCTTGCCGCCGTCCGGGCTATGGATGTCGATCTCGTAATTCGTCTGCGCCACCACGTCTTCGAAGCGGCGGCCGCTCACGACGTCCTCCTCCGTAAGCGTATACAATCCCACGATCTGATTCGTCTCCCGCACCCCGATCTGACCGGCGACATGCGCCAGCGCATACGTCTCGAAGCCGTTCCGCTGCAAGTAATCGACGACGGAGAACACTTGGCGCAGCCCTTCCCGCTCGGCGTAGTTCACGTCCGCGATGCGCGCGCCGTTGCCCTTGACCCGCGTCATGTTGACGAGCAGGCAGCCGTCGTCGTTACGCTCCCAATACAGCCGTCGCCCTTGCGGAAGCTCCGACACGTCGTTGTACACCGGGCATCCCGGCGGGAGCTGCCGCTTCACGGGCTTCCCGGTGTCCTGCATCATGAACATGAGCGTCATCGGCTGGGTCAAGCCGTCGCCTTCCCGGCCGGAAGTGTACGGCACGCCCGCGTCGATGGCCACGCGGGCGTCGCCCGTGCAATCGATGAATTGGCGCGCGGCGAACGCCTGCAGCCCTTCCCGCGTCGCCATCACGACGGCGGCGAGCCGATCGCCTTCGAGCACGGAGCCCGCGAATTCGGCGTGAAAGACGACCTCGACGCCTTCCTTCTCCATCTTCTCGTTCAAATAATGCCGGAGCCGGAACGGCGAATATTGCGGCGCGATCGACTCGTCGTGGCCCGCCGGCAGCAGCTCCGCCATCAGTTCGGCGATAATCTCCCGGTAGAAGCCTGTCACGTTGCCGATCGGCATGAAGACGCTTACGTTGCCGAGCGTCCCCATCCCTCCGAGCTGCCCGGACTTTTCGAGCAAAACGACCTTCTTGCCGCTGCGCGCCGCGCCGACGGCCGCCGCCGTGCCGGCGGGTCCCCCGCCGATGACGACGACGTCCGCCTCCGCGTATACCGGCACCTTTTTCTGAAAAGATACGTTAGTCTTCTCCATACTTCCCGGCTCCCTTCCCATCTCGTATTACAAGGAATTATAAGGAAATCGGGAGTTTCGTTGTAGCTTCGTTTTTGTTACGATTATGGCATTCCATCGAGGAACGAGGGGGTGCCCGCATGAAGCGAAGGAAGACGATCACTCTGCAGGATCTTGCCGAAGAGCTGCAGCTGTCGTCCCATACGGTATCGAAGGCGCTGCGCGGCCTCCCGGGCATGTCGGAAGCGACGCGCCGGGAAGTGTTCGAAGCGGCCCGCCGGCTCGGATACCAGACGAAAGAGCAAGAGGTCAGCGCGTGGTTCGAGAAGGTGCCTCGGCTGCTGACGAACGGCAAGCGGTTCGCGCTCTTGCTCGCCGAGGACTCGCCGTTCTTCCGCCTTCAGCTGTCGGGGCTCCACGAGCGGTTGACCGAGCTGGGCCACTCCGTCGCCGTGTCGTTCCTTCCCCCTTCGGTCACCGACCATCGCGCGTTGATGCAGTGGGTCGATCACGCCCAACTGACGTATTACGACGGCCTGTTTCTCCCGCCCGCCATTCCCGACTGGATCGAGAAGGCGCTGCTGGAGCTGCCGCTGCCGAAGGTGTTGATCAACTTCCCGCCCCCTCTCGCGAAGATCGACAGCGTCATCTGGGACGTCGATCATGCGGTCCGGCAGGCGGTCGACGCGTTCGCTTCCCATGGCCACAGGCGGATTCTGTACGTCGGCGAGATCGAGAAGCACCGGGGCTTCCAGGTGCGCTGGACGGCGTTCCAGCAAGCGATGCGCGCCATCGGCATGACCGCGGAGCCGAGCGGACATATGACCGCCCCGTACGTTTCTCGCGAGCCCTGGGAGTCGGAGCTGAGCGAGAAGCTTCGCGACTCCCGCGCGACGGCGATTCTATGCGGCATCGAGATGTACATGCATCCCTTGCTGTTCTACTTGCAGGCCCAGGGCAAGCGCGTGCCCTCGGACTATTCCTTGATCAGCCTCGAGACGACGTCCGCGACGCTCCTGCCCGACGTGACGCGTCCGGCGCTGCTGCTGCGCGAATCCGGGCGCCGGGCCGCCGAGCGGCTTCTCTGGCGCATCGCCAATCCGAACGAGCCGTACGAGCACATTCGGCTGGCGGGAGGCTTCATCGCCGGCGGCACGGTCGCGAAGCTTCCTCCCGTCGAGGATTGATACCTGCCGCATCCGCGGCGGAATCGCCCGGAGACGCTAGCGCCGTCACTGGAAATTCAGCAGACTCCGATTCGCCTTCGGCGCCGGCGCGCTGCCGCGGTACGAGAGCGTGTAATCCGAATTCCATTCGGGACGGCCCGCGACGACCAGCTCGAGCTTCACCCGCTCCGCGGGCGCATCCGGCAGCGCGAACCTCGCCGTCGGCCCTCTGCGATTCGCGTTGGCCGCCATCGATTCGTAATGCCACGTCAACAGCAACGCCCGCTCCTCCCCGAGCGTAAGCCAAGCCTCCATCGTCCCGGACGCCACCTCCGCCGCCGTATCGTTCAGCATCCAGAGCTCCGCCTCGAACGTCTCGCCGGCCTTCCACGAATATTTCGGCATGCGCGCGCTCGCGAGCACCGGACGGCAGGACCCCTTCACGGCGTAATACGCCGGCTTCGGCTTATCGGGCCACATGACGATGCTGTTGTTGGCCGCGGTCGGCCACGGCTCGTTGAAGCACCAGTTCAACGCCATCGAGCAGACCGGCTTCTGCCGCCGAGCCTCTTCATAGATACATTTGTAGCCCTCCGATTGCAGCAGCTGACCGAATTCCGCGAGCTCCTCCAGCGACTCCCACGGGCCGAAGTAATGCTCGATCTGATCCGCCATGAGCCACATATTGTCCGACAGCGCGCGGAACGCATGGTGCGTCTCCCAAGCCGTCCCGGGCTTGGGCGGGTACAGCTCCTCCTCGGGGATGAACGACCTCAGCTGCTCCGCGGACGCCGGCGAAGGCACGCCGAATTCGGTATACGCCGTGTTGCTCGCTTGCGGCATCATCTCCAGCACGTCTTTGCCGTTGCGATACTGGAACATATAATGCCCGTGCCCCATGCCTTCGATCGGCGAGGTCATCAGGAACGGCGTCTGCGGGTCCAGCTCGAAGCAATTGGCGTTCAACAGCCGCAGCGGCCACGACTGATCCGTCATCTTGGACCAGGCGTTGAACAGCTCGTTGCCCCCGCACCAGAGCGCGACGGAAGCATGCCTGCGCAGCCGCTTGAGGATGGAGCGCGACTCCCGATCGAGCACCTCTAAGTACTCCCTCTTATCCGGGTACTGGTTGCAGGCCAGAGGAAACTCCTGCCATACCAGCAAGCCCATCTCATCGCACATGTCGAAGAACGACTCCTTGTTGACGATGCAGCCGCCCCACATGCGGAGCATGTTCATATTCGCGTCTTTCGCCAGCTCGAGCAGCGTCCGGTAATCCCCCGCCTCGATCGTTCCCGGGAAAATATGCGGTTGAATCCAATTCGTCCCCTTACAGAAAATAACGCGCCCGTTCACCTCCATCGTGATCGGCGGATTGCTGCGTCCCTTCGGAAACTGCGACGGCTCCTTCCACGCGCCTTCGTGCATCACCAGACGCACCCGACGAAAGCCGAGCCGCTGGATATACTTCGTCGTGCCGCCGACCGCCTCCGCGTCGGGCTTGAACACGACCTCCGATCGATACAACGGCTGCGGTCCATGGTCATGCGGCCACCACAGCCGCGGCCGCGCCAGCCGTTCCCGCACCGTAACCCCGTCGCCCTCGATCCGAACCGTCCGCTCCAACGCCTTCTCGCCGTCGGGCCCTAGCAGCGTCCATTCCACGATTCCTTCCGCGGGGCGGGTCAACGAGACGTCGAGCCGCAGCGACGCTTCGTCCAACGCGTCGTTCAACTCGTAACGCACCTCGGCGTCGGCGAGATCCGCCTGGGGCCGGATCGACAAGTAGGTCTCGTCCCAGATCCCGAGCGGGATCAACCGGGGATGCCAGTCCCAGCCGTAGCTCGACGCCGGCTTGCAGGAATGGTCGGCCTGGTCCCGGCCGATCGGCGCTCCCGGTCGCTTAGGCGCAGGATCGATGACGACGAGGAGCTCGCTTTCTTCTCCGGCTTTGCCGGTCAAGTCCAGACGTACCGGCGTAAACATCCCTTCTTGCCGCCACAGCTCTTCCCCGTCCAGCAAAATGCGAAAGCTGTAATCGATGCCGAGGGAAACGAAATACACGCTTTCCCGCCCCGAACGCGCCGGCGCCTTCAGACGCGTCTTATATGTCCAATATTTATCTTCCATCCATTCGTATTGCCGGAATCGGTCCGCGACCGTATGATCGCCCCATCCTTCGGCCTTGGCCCAATCGAGCTGCACCGCGCCCGGCACCGCCGCGGTCACCCACCGCCGCGGCCGCTCTTCCCCGCCATCGCTCCAGCCGACCTCCCAGTCGAGCGCCAATCGTGTTTCCATTCGTAGTCCCCCCGCCTTCGTCAGTTATGCGCATGCAAGGAGCGCTGAAGCTCGCGACTCCCGAACAAGCCCTCCATCAAATATTCCACGGTGCAGTCGATATCTCCATAGGTGTTTACGATCGTATCGATCGCCGTCTCGTACTCCTTGTGGACGAACGGATGAAAGTGCGAGACGAAGACGACCGGCGTCCCGAGCTTCGTCCATCCGCCCATCATATTCCGCGCCACCTCGTCGTGCAGACGCACGACGTTCAGCCCGTAGCTGAGCCTGCTGCCGATGGAGCATACGACCAGGTCGAACTCGCGGTCGACCATCGCCTGGTACAGCCGATCCGGGCCCGGATCGATCCATTGCGCGACCTGATCGGCGTACTTCCCGAGTTCCGACTTGATGCGCTCGTACAGCTCCCCGTAACGCTCGTGATCGTTCATGATCGCCGCGTGCAGCACCCGCGTCCGGTTCGTTATCGGGAACGGCACCAGCCGCTGTCGATCCCTCGCGACGGTGATGCTCCGAGCGACGACCTCCCGGGCGATCTCGGCATGGCGGCGAGCGTCCGGCGCCGCCCGCTTCGGCGCCTCCGCGTCTAGCAGACCCATCTGGAGCTTAAGCGAGACCACCCTTGCGGCGCGTTCCCGCAGCGTCTCGAGGGAGAGCATTCCCGTCTCCAGCCGCCGATCCATCTCGCGATAGAAGACCTCGTCCATTCTCGGGAACAGTAAGATATCGCAGCCGTTCTCCAGCGCTAAGGCGCAGGCATCGAAGTAGTTGCGATACCCGACGAGCCCTCCCATCTCTACCGCGTCGGTGACGACCAGTCCGCCGAAGCCCATCTCCCCGCGCAGCAGATCGACGAGCAGCCTCTTCGAGATCGTAGCCGGAGGATACGCTCCCGTGTCCTCGTCGATGTCGTCGAAGGCGGGCAGGGAAATATGGCCCGGCATCACGACCATCGCGCCGTCGTCGATCAGCTTCTGGAACACCCGGCCGGGACCTTCCCGCCATGCTTCGCGGCTCAGCGGATTCGTCGGCGTCGTCAGATGCTGGTCGTAGGAGTCGTAGCCGTCGCCGGGGAAGTGCTTGATCGTCGCCATCATCCCGTTCTCCTGCAGCCCGCGCATATAAGCGGAGACGATCCGCGCGGCATGCTCCGGCTCCATGCCCGCGCTCCGCATGCCCACGACGGGGCTGTCCGGGTCGTGCGCCAGGTCGGCGACGGGGGAGAACGTCCAATTGTATCCGAGCTCGCCGGCTTCCTTCGCCGCGATCGCGCCCACTTCGTATGCGAGCTCCTCCGAGTTCGCTTGACCGAGCGACATGAAATACGGGAACTTCGTAGCGCCGAGCACCATATTCCCGGCGCCGCACTCCAGATCGCTGACGATGAACGGCGGAATCTTGCACTTGGCCCGGAATCTCGCGATTTGCTCCAACAGGTCTTCCCGCTTGGTCGGGTGGAAGAACATCGCCCCGAACGTATCGTCGCGGTCGGCTCCGACCCTGCCGTAGGTAGGGCAGCACACCTGGTCGAGTAGCTCCCTCGGCGTCAGCGCCGCGACGAGATCCGCGGCCTCTTGCGAATATCGGATGGAAAATCTCATCTCTTGTTATCCTCCCCGGTGTTCCTTGTCGTCGACTTACGTCATTGCCGTTTCGGCCGAATCGCCGAACAACCATGCCGAGCGGATAGCGATACGTTTTCTGAAAGCGCATTCAACGATCGGAATGATTCGCTCGGTCGCTTCGATGTTCGGAGCTTCGACCGGGCTGCGTCAAGATCAAGTATAGGGCGCCTCCGCGGAGGAGGCCATATCCCATTTTTAAGATCGTTGCGCATTATTAACGATTTGGGGAAGTCGTCAGGAGGACTCTGACCGACGGGCGAAGGAGGAGGCCGGTCCGTCGTCGATGCTGCGACGCGGACGATCCGGCGAATCGATCGACGACGGCGACCGATACGGAGCGGGTACGGATACGGAGCACCGCACCCGCGGCGAATGCAGGGGTTTCGCGTTGGCGTCAGCTTCGCTTGTTCGGCAGCGGAACCTGCTTCGCGTATCGGTAGAAGCAAATCGTGACGGTCTGGATGAGCAAGAACACGGCGATGTTATATTCGAATCGGTAGCCGCGTTGATACGTCGTCATTTGCATCCACGCCGCGACCCATTGCGCGGCTACGCCGACGATCGTCCATCCGAGTATATAGAGCGTCAGCGCCGCCCGCTTCTCGATTCGCAGCAGCTCGTACATGTTCACCATCAAGTAACCGAACGGCGCGAACATGATATAGGTGAGAAGATCCGTTATTTCATATCTGTCCGAGTCGTTGACCCGATAGAAGTCCATCAATCCGCCGCCGATCGTAAAGTCGAACAGCGTCGCGCTGGCGAACCCCCATACGAGCCCAAGAATCAAATATGCCGCCGATATTTTCCTCGGCAGCAGCCATATCGCCGCATACGCGACGACTGTCATCCCGATCACGAACCACTCGTTCCGATCGAATTGTTCCCACATGATCATGAGGCAGCCCTCCCGTACACGGTTCTTCGGTACAGACGAAGCAGCGCGTAGACGACCGCGAGCATGAGGATATGCGTGATCGCGTCGTATCCGAGATTCCACTTCTCGTACCGTACGATGTCGTAATGCAGCGCCGCCCCGTTCAACGCGACCAACGACGCGACCGCAGCGGCCGCAGCGAAGAGCGCGACCGTCGCGCGTTCCGCGAGAATCATGGCGTTCAACGCGATAACGACGACGAACGGCAGGACGACGGTGCGAAATAGGATAAAGCCCGTGTATAATAAACCGTCCTTCGTGAGCTCGACCAGCTTCAGCTCTTCGGCGACGATCCAGGAAGCGTTGATTCCGAGCGTAAGCACGACCAAGAACGCGAAGGCGTTCTCCAGGATCGACAACCTCTCATGCATGCAATAGAAAATAAACACGGCCAGCCATGCCGCGACGAACATCACGACGAACCCCATGGATTGTTGTACCTCCCGTACCGAATACCTCCATCCTCTCCCGTCTGAGGGAAATTCATACCCGTCGAGCGGGCTTGCGTACGCGAAGACAGCCCAGGCGCGCGTCCTCGCGTCCTGGGCTGGTATCTTTGTTTCTTTCAACCGGGGTACACTCTCTCGGGCTCCCTTCGAACGCAGAACACTGAAATACGAATCGCGTTCGTCGTTCTTCGCTTAGCGCCCGTTCGCTTCGGTACGCCGCCACCCCCCGTCCGCCGTGATGTCTTGCGCGCCGACCGCGCCGACCGCCTCGCAGACGAAGCCCGGCACTTCCGTCCCGTCCCGAAGCTCCACCTTCCCGATGCCGAGCGGCGCGGGGATGCCGGCGACGAAGGCGCCGAACGTCTCGAGCGGCATCTCCCAAATCTCCAAGCGCAGCGAAGCCCCGCCCGCCTCCGCCTTCACGAGGCCCGGCTTCGCCGGAACGGTCGGCAGCCGATACATACGATACTTCTCGGCCGTAGCGTCCTCGCGAACGAACCTCGCTCCGTGCGCGAGCATCTGCGGCTCGAGCGGCAAGCCGCGCATATGCAAGCCGCAGACGGCGACCGGCGTCGTCGGCCTCCGGACCGCGGTCGCGAACCGGCGGGCGGCCCATTCGAGACGCCCCTCCTCCCCGGACGAGGCGAAGAGCGTAATGCCGAACGGCACGTCCGGCGCCGCCTCGCCCGCGGGGACGGCCAACGCGCACAGATCGAGCAGATTGCAATGATTCGTATACTTGCCCATGGCGCTATTGGCCGCGATCGGATCCTTCCGAACCTGTTCCCTCGTCCAGGTTCCCCCGCAGGTCGGCATCGCGAGCGCGGCGTTCTCGAGCAGCTTCGCCGCCTCCAGCTTCAATCGCTGCAGCTTGTGCATCGCGGAGAAGACCGACGCCGCATCGTACGTTCCGTTCCCGCCGGAGCGCAGCACCCGTTCCGTCACGGGCCAAGCCGCGCCGGGATGCGCTTCGAGGAACGGGCCGAGCCCCGCCCAGCGCTCGGCGACCCACGGGCCGCCGTACAAAATCTCGGCGGCCTGCGCGAACAGGTCGACATCGACGCGTTCGACCGGCAGCCCCGTCGCCTCCAGCCGTTCGACGGCGGCGCTCCATGCCGCCTCGTACGCCTCCGCGTATGGCCCATAGAATTCGAGGCGCCCCTTCGGAATAAGCAGCCGGGCCGGCGGCGTCGCCGCCGCGCGCGGCACGTCGCGGGACCAAGGGTCCGCCGCGTCGCGGCCCCGCGCGACCGCGTCGACCTCGAGCGCGTCTTCCAGCGAATGCGCGAACGCCGTCACGCAGTCGAGGCTCTCGCACGCCGGCACGACGCCCCGCGTCGGCCACGCGCCGAGGCTCGGCTTCCAGCCGAACAGCCCGTTCAACGCCGCGGGCACGCGCCCGGAGCCGGCGGTGTCCGTCCCGAGCGCGAACGCCGCATGCCCCCTCGCGACCGCGACGGCCGAGCCGGAGCTCGAGCCTCCGCTGATCAGTTCGCTACGGAGCGCGTTATGCGTCTCGCCGTACGGACTTCTCGTCCCGACCAGCCCGGTGGCGAACTGGTCCAGATTCGTCTTCCCGATCGGAACGGCGCCGGCCGCGACCAGCCGCTCGACGACCGACGCGTGCGCTTCGGGTACGTACGCGAACGCCGCGCATGCCGCCGTCGTGGGCAGGCGGGCGACGTCGATATTGTCCTTGACCGCGAACGGAACGCCCCACAGCGGCGCCGCCGACGGCTCGATCTCGCGCAGGCGCTCGAGATACGGTCGGATGCGCTCCATCGACGGAGGCGTAATCCAGACGTTCCGCTCCCCGTCTTCGTTCGCGCGCCGGACGAGCTCCTCCGCCACCTCCTCGGGCGTCAACGTTCCCGCGGCATACTGCTCCTTAAGCCACGCGATCGTGATGCGTACCGGAATTTCGGTTCGCGTCGTCGTCATGTTCTCCAACCCCCATCTGTTCTTCTATCCGGATAACGTCATGCTCTTCTCCGCGCCCGCATCCTCGGCCGGCCGCATCTCCTGCAGCTTCACCGCGAGCTGCAGCTGGAGGAATTCGTCGCCGAGCTCCGCATTGATGCCGAGCACATCGTAAATCCGCTCGATTCGATAGTTCACGGTATTGTAGTGCGTGAACATCTCCGCGGCGGTCTTCTTGGCGTTCCGATTGTGCTTCAAGTAAGTCTTCAGCGTAGCCAATAACATCGTGCCGTTCTTCCGGTCGTATTCGAGCAGGGGAACGATATACCGGTCGCGGTATTCCCGCACCTCCTCCGAATCCGGCAGCAGATAGAGCAGCTGAAATACGCCGAGCCGAACGTAATCGATACAGGGCTCCCGAAGGTCGCAGATGGTGCTGATGTGCAGAATCTTCTTCGCCTGCTGATAGCTGAGGTGCACATGGTCTACCCGGTCGACCCGATTCCCGATGCAGAGCGAGAAGGATTCTTCCGGAGCCGCGAGCGCCTTCAGCTCCGCGATCAACGCGTCGACGGCCCGGCGCGCCTGCCCTTGCGGCGGGACGGAGATCAGGAACGCGAACCCTCCCTCCAGCAGCGCCGCCTGAACGCGGCTGCCGGCAAGCCGGACGCGTACCCGCTTCACCGCCTGCTGCAGCTGCTTCAGGGCCGGCTTGCCTGCCGTCCAACGCGCGATTCCCGCTTGGAAGCCGTATCCCTCCTCGAGCGGGCAGCCGCACGCCTCCGCTCGAATCTTGACGTCCTCCGACGCGACGATTCGTCCCGTCAGCCAATCCTGCAGAAACTGATCGATATATTTCGCCTCGACCTCTTTCCGGGCGCTGGCGTTCATCATCTCGAGGCCGACCAGGATGCCGACCCGATCGATCGTCAGCTGATCGACGACGGAATGCTCTTGGTTCCACTCCAGCAAGATGATCAAACAATTCGTGTAGCGTTCGTTCGCCGCGGATACGTACGCCCGGATGCGCCGACCGCCCACGGTCAGGAAGGTGACGCCGAGCGCGCTGTCTCCCCTGAGCTGCGACCACGCCACCTCATGCCCCGCGGCCCTCGCCGCCTCTTCGGCTTGCGGCGACAGCAGGACGCGGTCATGGTCGTCGACGAGGATGACCGGATTGTTGAGCATGCCGTCGAGCGCCTGCAGAAACTCCTCGAGACCCGCCCCGTTCAGGAGCTGCTGCGTCAGCTTCTGGAAGCGGCTTTGCAGCACGGAAAGCTCTCTCGCCTCCTGCACCAGCACCCGCTCCATGATGTCCCGCACGACGTCCGAGAAGGAGACGGCGGCCGGCAGCTCGAAGATCGGGAAGTCGAGCGCCTCCGCGGCGTCGAGCGCGCGCTGCGGAAGGCGGTCGATGAAACGCCTCGTCTTGACCCCGAGCGCGGCGACCCCTCTCGCCGCGAGGGCGGGGATCAGCTCGGCGATCGCGTCCGGATCGTCCCGGAACGGAAATCCGCTCGTGATCAGAAACTCCCCGGGTCTCACCCAATCGATGACGTCGGGCACTTCCATGACGTTCACGCGGGTAATCGGGCGGTGCAGACCGTTCGCCCCGGCCAAGACGACCGCTTCCTTAAAGTCGGGAATCAGCAAGATATCCCTGCAAGCGAAGCCGATTTTATTGTCGTTCGCCATGGCGCCCGCCCCCGTCTCGACTATTTATTCCTGGAGTATACGTCCTCCACTAGCGTCGTATTAAAGAATGAATTCGCCGGCGCCGAACGATCGACCGGGACGAAGATCGAGATTTGCTCGCTGGGCGAATCGCCGTCGTTCGCGACGGAATGCAGTACGCCCGCCGGAACTTGGAACGTATCTCCCGCCTTATAGCTCTTCCATTCGCCGTGGCCGAGCAGCAGCTTCACCTTGCCGACCGTAATGTGAATGATCTCGACGACGTCGTGATAATGCGGCAGCACCTGCCCGCCGACCCCGATCTTCTCCCATAGAATCGAGCTCATGCGAATCCCCATCGCGTCGGCTTCCGCCGCGGATACGATTTCCCTGTGGTATAACTCGATATGGTTCGGCATCAGATCCCAGTTCATCGTCTCGCCGGTCAACACCTTCGTCTCTTTCATCAGCGTCATCGCGCGTTCCTCCCGGTACTCATGGTTGTCTTCTTCGGAAAATGGCCGCCACCGGGCCGCCACCCGCCGGGCCTTGATGCTCCGCGCCGCCGGAGACGTAAATCATCGGATCTCCGCCAACGTAAGCGAGGACGCCTCCGACGACCGCGCGGGCGTGGCGGGTATGATTGATATCCGAATCGTTCAGCATCGTGTGCCGCCGATCGCGGACGAAGCCGGTCGGATCCGCCTCCGCCTTCGCCAGCACCTGCGCAAGCTCGGCGTCGGGATGGGCCTCGAGCATGCGGCGCAGCGCGGCGCCGTCGACGGCGTCCCTCATGACGCCGTGATCGATGAAGAAGGGGCCTTCCGCGGTCGACGCGTTCCCGAACACGACGACTTCGCAGCAGGCTAGCTCGCCGCCCGCCGACGTCGAGGCCACCTCGCTGTATTTATCCCACGCTTGGCAAATATCCGTCTCGACCAGCGCCGCGCCGTCGATCTCGCCTAAGGCGAGCGCCGTCCCGAGCGCGGACGCGCCCCTAGAATAGCCCATGGACTTGTACGTGTCTTCCGTGACGACCGCTTGACCGCGCGCGACGGCGTCGCGGATCGCATCCGACGTCAGCAGCGGGCACTTGATCTGCACGAAATGCACGTCCGAGGCGTCTTCGATGCCCGCTTCCGCGACGGCGGCGCGCACGGCGTCGGCAACCGCCTCCGCCTGCGCCATCCGTCCGATCTCCTCCGGCCGGAAGTCCCTCGTATGCCGCACGCCGACGGCCAGCGACTTCGCCTCGCCGCGCGTCGCGCCGCCGGACGTGCTCCGGCTCACGACGGTAAGGTGAGGGCTTATGACGCCTTCCGTCCCGCCGGACATCACATATGAAATTCGGGAGGCGGCGTCGCCGATCCGTTCCGCGAAGAAGTCTTGCAGGGAACGAACCGCATACCCGCGCGTGAAATCGTTCACGCAGCCGTTCCCTTCCGTCTTGCCGATGACGGCGACGACGTCCCGCGGCTCGATCGCGCCGTCTTCGACGAGACGCCGCAGCCCCGATACGTCGCTAGGCGAGCCCGTCGGCACGCGAACAATCGAACATCTCATGCTTCATCGACCCTTTGCCAAAAGATAACTTTCTTTTCCAACCATGCGATGGCCCAGAACAACGCCAAGCCGCAAGCCGCGGAGGCGATAATCGCCGAGAACATGAGCGGCGTATCCATATGATAAGAAGATACGAGGACGACGTACCCGAGCCCCTTGTTGGCGCCGACGAATTCGCCGACGATCGCCCCGACGATCGCGAGGGAGCTGGATATTTTCAAAGCGGATAAGACGTACGGCAGACTGGTCGGCAAGCGAAGCTTCCAGAACATATCCCACTTCGACCCTTGGTACGTCGAGAACAGCTCCCATGCCTCGTGTTCGATCGCCTTCAGCCCCTTCACGCTGTTGACCAGAATCGGGAAGAAGCAGATGAGCATGGAGGCGACGACCTTGGACGAATACCCCGTGCCCATCCAGACGACGAGCAGCGGCGCCAACGCGACGAGCGGCGTCGTCTTCAGCGCGATCGCGAGAGGGAACGCCCCCTTCTCGATCGGCTTGGAATGAACGAAGATGACGGCGGTGAGAAGACCGAGCACGTTCGCGATCAGGAAGCCGACGAGCGCTTCCAGCAGCGTAACCATCATATGGGAGCCCAGATTCGCATCCATGGACGCGACGACCGACGTCGGCGCCGGCAGCAGGTAGACGGGAATGTCGAACCATCGGACGGCCAGCTCCCATAACACGACGAAGGCTGCAGCGAAACCGAGCGGATACAACGCGTTCTTGAAAGACTCTTTCATTGCTCCTTCACCCGCTTTCTCAATTCCTTCACCGTCTGATAGAATGCCGGGTGCTCCTCCATGCCGACGACTCTCGGGCTCGGGAGCGGCACCGAAACGATGTCCTCCACCCCGGCCGGTCTCGGGGACATCATGACGACGCGGTCGGACATCATGACGGACTCCTGGATGGAATGCGTCACCATGACGATGGAGCTGAGACTGCTCTTCGGGTTTTCCCACAGCCGGAGCAGCTCGAAGTTCAGCTTCTCCCTCGTGAATTCGTCGAGCGCGCCGAACGGTTCGTCCATGAGCAGAATTTCCGGGTCGGCGGCGAGCGCCCTGGCGATCGCGATTCGCTGCTGCATCCCCCCGCTCAGTTGATGAGGGAAGTGGTTGCGGAAATCCTGCAATCCGACGAGCTGCAACGCGCCTTCCGCCTTCTCCTCGCGTTCCCGCTTCGACAGCTTCTTCTTGTTCGGTCCCATGGTCAACGTCAGCTCCACGTTCTGGACGGCCGTCAGCCAAGGCATCAAGACGGGCTTCTGGAACACGATGCCGATGTTCGGCTTCTTCGATGCGTACGCCACTTCTCCGCCGCGATCCGGCTTCAGCAGCTCCAGCATGAGCCGGAGCAGCGTCGACTTGCCGCAGCCGCTGGGGCCGAGGATCGAGACGAATTCGTTCTTATAGATATCAAGCGATACGTTATTCAGGACTTGGACTTCCCCGAAGGAGAGGGAGCATTGTCTGAGCGATATCGCGACCTCTCGATTCCGGGGCTCCGCGGCCTCCTGCGGTCTGCTTGCGTCTTGCTGTACTCCGATCGCCTTCGCAAACATGCGCCTCTCCTCCTACTCTAGGAATTCGTTCGTAAATACATCCTCCATCGCTTGCCCCGACTTCTGGAAGCCGAGACCCATCAAGCTCTCCTGCAGCGTCGCCCACGCCGCTTCGTCCATCTTGCCGAGCGGCAGGTTTTCCGGCTGCAGCATCGGCATGCTCGCCTTCATCATGTTCGTTTCATGCTCGATCGTCAGATTGTCGGCATACTCTAGGCCGTACGCCGCCGCCTCTTCCGGGTTCTCGAGGGCGTACGCCCACCCTTTCATGGAAGCTTGCACGAAACCTTCCACCAGCTCCGGGTCTTTCTCGATCAAGTTTTCCGTCGTGAACAGCGTATCCGCGTAGAAGTTAATGCCATAGTCGCCCGGCTTGATAATGTTCACTTCATGACCCAGCTCCTCTACCGCCAGCACCTCGTTGATGACGTAGCCCGGCCACGCCTTCACTTGACCGCTGAGCAGCGGGCTCAGGTCGAATTTGATCGGCATCTCTTCGATGGACTTCGCGTCGACGCCGGCGCTCTCGACCATCGCTCGGAACGTCAGCTCTTCGTTGCCGCCGAGCTTTACGCCGACCCTCTGACCGGCGAGATCCTCCATTGTCGAAATACCCGACTCCTTCAAGCTGAACAGGACGAACGGCGTCTCGCGATAGATGGTAGAGACCGCCTTCACCGGTACGCCCTTCTCCCTGGCGAGAAGAATTTGGTCCGCGCCGGTCACGCCGAACTCTTCGCTCCCGGAAGCGACCATCTGTACGGACGGGAAGTCGGAGCCGCCGGGGCGAATTTCGACGTCCAACCCCGCTTCCTCATAGAAGCCCTGCTTCACGGCTGCGTAGAAGCCTGCGAACTGCGCTTGGTGCACCCACTTCAGCCGTAATACGACTTTCTTCAAGGCGGCGGGAGCTTCTTCCTTGACCTCGCCGGCATCGGACGGGGCGGGAACGGCGGTTTGCGCGTTCGTGCCTCCTCCGCAGGCCGACAGCAGAAGGAGCATAAGTGACATCGTCGCGAACAATACGGTTTTCTTCTTTGTTTTTCTCCACATAGCTACCACTCCGATTTTTATATTTATGAAAATTCTTCTAGCGCTTTAAGGACGTTCGCAGAGCTGCTCACGCTGCCGAAGACGCCGCCTTGCATCGTCACCATCTTCAGCGCGGCCAGGTGATTGCCTTCGTCCGTCGCTCCGGTGCAATCCTCTAGGATCAAGCACTCGTACCCTCGATCGTTCGCTTCCCGCATCGTCGTATGAACGCACACGTCGGTCGTAATTCCGGTGAGAATCAAATGCGTGATCCCTCTGTTTTTCAAGACGAGGTCGAGGTCCGTCGCATAGAAGCTGCCCTTGCCGGGCTTATCGATAATCGGCTCCCCTTCGATCGGGGTGAGCTCCTCGATGATTTCCCAACCGGGTTCGCCACGGACGAGAATGCGCCCCATCGGTCCGGACGAGCCGATCTCGGCGCCCGCTCGCTTACTGCGCCATCGCTTGTTGGCGGGCAGGTCGGATAAATCCGGCTTATGCCCCTCTCTGGTATGGATGACCGTAAATCCGTCGATGCGCCTTACGCGCTCCAACAACGTTCGAATCGGTCCGATCGCCCTTGCGGTTAGAGACAGGTCGTAGCCCATCCGTTCGACATAACCGCCTTTGCCGCAGAAATCGATTTGCATATCGATAATCAGCAACGCAGTTTTCGTGGGATCTATCCTCACATCATAAGGCCAATGGTATGGCGTCGCCTCCACAGTTGCCATCGTTTCCGTCCCCCTTCTGGTTACCCTCCACGGTTTCCTCGACATCTTTAACGTGTCACCCTTGGTATGTGTCACATTATATAACAACAAATTCGGATTGTCTTTATAAAAATTACAAAACGGGGCCTCTTTTAGCTGTATATATCACAAATAGATTAACTGTGCGTTAGTTTAAATGACATATTCACACCTGCTCATCATTATCGACCCACCCTTGCCTTTTCCAGATCCGCCCCCGTCCCGATCAAGCAATGCGGCATTATTTTGTTAGATGATTAATATTATTTTTCATAATCAAGAATCGTTTACGTTAGGTTATATGACAAATTAGAGTCAAATCCATTGACGCGTTCCATTCGCCTGACTAGTATGGTAGGCATAGACGCCACGCTGACACCGCTGAACGGAAGTCGGGCGTCGAGGAGGTGCTGCTTCAAGGAGACTCGGCATCGAAGCATGCTGAACGGGCGATAGGATAAACAGGGATCTTGGGGAGGAGTCTGGACATGAAACAGTTGAGCTCGAGGAAGCGAAGCGTTACGGCGGCGCTGGCCGCCATGATCTCGGTTTCTATGGTAACTGCGGCGCCGGCGGCGATCGCGGCGGAGAAATTCTCTTTCGAAGAAATTACATTATCCGAGCTGCAGGCCGGATACGCCGGGGGGAAATATACTGCGGAGGAAGTCGTGAAGGCGTATCTGGATCGGATCGAAACCTACGAACCGACCTACAATGCGTTCACGGCGATGAATCCGGAAGCGTTGGAGGAAGCGCGCGAGGTCGACCGGCTTCGCGCGGCGGGCGTACCGCTCGGGGAGCTGGCGGGCGTTCCGATCGTCATTAAAGAGGCGGTGGATATGGAGGGCTTCCCTTCGACGATGGGATGGAAGCCGCTCGCCAAGGAGCTTGGCGGCATCGAGCTGATTCCGTCGCACGACGCCCCCGTCGTGGCCAGATTGAAAGCGGCCGGCGCCATAATTCTGGGGCGGACGAATATCCCGGCCTTCAGCTCCTCGGGGACGAGAGCGACGACAAGCTGGGACGGCGATACGTATAACGCCGTCGATCCGAAGTTCGTTCCGGGCGCCAGCAGCAGCGGCACCGCTACGGCCGTATCGGGCAATATGGCCGTTCTCGGCATCGCCGAGGAGACGGGCGGTTCCATCCAAAATCCTGCCGCGGCGCAAGCGCTGGTCGGCATCAAGCCGACGTTCGGCCTCGTTCCGAACGCGGGCGTCGTGCCGCTGGCCGGCAGCACGCGCGACGTCATCGGACCGCATGCCAGAACGGTTCGCGACGCCGCCGTCATGCTCGACGTCATCGCCGGCTACAGCCACGAGGATCCGAAGACCGTCGCATCCATCGGCAATATTCCGAAGAACGGCTATACGTCGAAGCTCAATAAGCTGGAGCTGAAAGGAAAGCGAATCGGCCTTTACGGCCCGGGGTGGCGGAATCAGGAGCTTACGGAAGAGACGCAAGCGTTATACGATCAAGCCGTGAAGGAATTGGAAGCGCAGGGCGCGACGGTCGTCCCCGACCCGTTCGCCGACACCGGCTTCGCCGAATACGTGAAGGCGAACGGCTCCGTCGGCATCGAGTCCGTCATTTACGATATGGAAGATTACTTAGAGCGCTTAGGCCCCGACGCCGCGATCCGTTCGGTGGAGGAGCTGCTGGCGAAGACGGACGAGATGCCTTCGATCTTTAACCGGTACGAAGGCGATCTGCCGGATCCGGACGGCGTAGCGGACTTATCGAATTTCGTAGAGGTTCGGACGAAATACTTGGAATACATCAACGAGACGATGGATACGTACGACCTCGATGCGCTCGTGTATCCGCAGATGTTCAAGGAGACGCCGCTCCTCAGCACCGAGGACAACATCGGAGCGACGACGGTTTCCGAAATCAACGTCGCCGGCGTCCCGCTCGTGACGGTGCCTGCCGGGTATTACGACAGCGGCTCTCCGTTCGCGATCGTCTTCGTCGGCAAGATGTGGAGCGAAGCCAGCTTGCTAGGGATGGCGTTCGACTACGAACAAGCGACCAAGTCCCGTCGAGCGCCTCAGCTCGTCGTGAAGCCGTAACGACAAGGGCTCGCTATTCGACATAGCGAGCCCTCGTTCCGCTTACGTAAACGTGTACGTAATTACGACCATAACCTCTACAGTTTTTCCATATACTCCTTTAGAGCCTCGTTGATCACTCTCGTTTTTTCCCCTCTTTCCCCTTTGCAATATGCATCCAGGCGGTCTTTCAGCTCGTTTTGGATCCAGAACGTGTCTCTTTTGTACAGCTCTTCGAATTTCTTCCGCTTCTCCCTTTTCGCCGGCCCTTTGCCGGCGTTCGTCGCGTGATCGGCCTGGAACGCGTTTGCATTTACATTTACGTTTACGTTTTCGTTTATGTCTGCGATTACGTTTCCGTTTGCATTTCCTTCCCCATCGTTCGCGCTCGTATCGATCAACTGCGAATGCACGCTCGATCCGTTCGCGTTCCGAATTTTGTTTTTGATCCGTTCCATCGCGTTAGACACGCTCCGACAACTCCTTTACGAACCCATGGTACTGTTGAACGGCTTTCTTCAGTTCGCCGTTGTCTTGAAACCCGTTAATGGATAATCTCCCCGTCGCGGCGCTGCGCGTCAGAATCGTCTCGAAGCACACTTCCCTATATTCTTCCTCTACCAATTCGACGAGCGCCTTGTTGTCGGTACGCCTCGTATCGATCATGCACCGCAGAATGCCGGCGATCTTAAGCTCCTTATTTACAAGCTCCTGAACGTGCACGCAAGTTTCTAGGAATCTACTAAGTGCGGAGTAGCAAAACTTACTCGTCTCGAACATCGCGACGACCGCATGCGAAGCAGCCAATGCATTGATCGTCTGATCGCCCAGCGCCGGAGGCGTATCGATAATGATATAGTCGTAATCGTTATGTACGGTTTCCAACGCTTCCTTGAGCACTAATGAGCGATTCCCGCGGTAATGTTCGTACAGCCAAGAAGGGAATCGCGCCAGGTGGTCCTCCGCCGGGATGAGATGCAGCGTATCGCTGATGCGTCGAACGTATTTCTTCGCGTTCTTCTCCTTCAAAGCTTCGAAGATCGTCTCTCCGTGAAAATCGTAAATATCTTGCTGCGTTAGAAGCTCCGTCAGATTGCCTTGCGAATCCAGATCGATCGCCAGCACTTTATAGGACTGACTCAACAAGTAAGCGGTCACGCCGGAAGTCGTGGTTTTGCTGGATCCGCCTTTTTGAATTCCGAATGTAATGATCTTCGCTGCCAATGCATATGCCTCCCGCCATGTTCAACCCTATCTATAAAAATACCATAGGATTCGAGAATTACATACGTTTTTGTATCCGTTGACGTACACGCATACATCACTGTTTTTGTTTTTGTTTTCGTATACGTTTACGTAAACAAGAAAAAAGCCCGCCGTTACCCGCCCTAAGGCGTCGGCAGGCTCGATAGGCCTGAGTTTTCTACTCTATTCCTCGTCTTCTTCAACGACTTGTACCGAATACACGAGCTGCGCGGCCGGTCGGCCTTGAGCGCCGACCCACACGCATATGGCCGCGGTTCCCGGACGAATGCCCGTAATCAAGACGGTCGTCCGCGTATGCGTACACTCTACGATTTCGCTATTCGAACTGACGCATCGAAGCACATGACAGCCCGGTTTTAGCGGGATACGCAACGTATGCGTATCGTCTGCGCCGACGGTAATTCTCTTCACTGCATTGTGTCTCAAAGTTGCTCACCTCCGATCCTCTGTTTCTATCAACATATGAAGACAGAGTCGGATTGGATTGTACGCTCGTTGAACTCGGCAGTCCCCTCTCTCCCTTAATATAAGAGGACCGCCCGAACGACCAGGCATCGCCTGACCGAACGGACAGTCCTCTATGATTCCGGGTATGACCCGTTATCTTCTAGCATAGAAGCCGACGAACGCTTTCGAGTCGAAGTCGAAGGCGACCGTGAGCGGTCCCAACAACTCGTCTTGATCCGTCTCGTACGCGACCGTGACCAGATTGCCGTTCGCGGCCTGGAGCTCCGCCAGAAGCTTCTGCTGCTCCTCCGTGGAAGCCAGCACGCCGGAGTCGACCGCGGGCACGATCTCCACGGTCGCCTCTTCCGGCTTCGTGACGATATGTGCCGCTTGCTCATCGGACAATTCGGCCCAAGCCATATCGCGGAACTGCTGCGCCGTCTCCGGGGACATCTTGCCGACCGGCGGCGCCGAAGCGTCCGAGAGCACCGTCAAGAAAAACAACGGGCTCTGCGGCGGAAGGCTCTTCGTCATGAAAGGACCGTAGTAAGCCCGAACCTTCGTACCGGCCTTCAAGTCTTCCCATTCGACGGGCTCGCCTTGGGACGTCATGATGCCCGTTTCCTTACCGGCGTTCAGCACTAACGTCGTATTCGTCTCGCCGTCCTTCGTCTCTCCGAAGAGGACCCGCCAGCCGTCTTCCGTGCGCTCGACCGATTGGATCACGTCTTCCTTCACCTCGCGATGCGCGACGACCGTCACCTTCGCGGCATGCGCTTGACCTGGATAGCTCATCGCCATCGCCGGACCGTATTCGACGTCCACATGCGTGCCGACGGTCAAGTCGGCGGCGGCAACGGGATTGCCTTCTTGGTCTTCGACCGCGCTTTCTTCGTCTACGGTCAGGATGACCCATGCGTTGGAGCCGAGTCCTAAGAACTCTAGACGGTATTTCCCTCCGTCCAGCGGCGTTACGCTCGCGATCACTCCCGATCCGTGCATATATGCTTCCGCGTCGTCTTCCTCCCCGGCGATTTCGTTCAACTCGATTTCGTTGTTGACGCTGTCGAACGCGACGTCGTATCCCATCCCCGTCGCTGCGTCCCGTACCGGGAGATACGCCTTTCCGTCGATATATACGGGAACGAGATCCGTCTTCTCGCCGTTCACCGTTATCGTTACGTCCGGATTCAGGAAGCCGGATACTCTCTCGTACAGCGCTTGGGCGCCGACGGAAGCCGATGTCGCGACCAGCCCTGCCGCCGTTACCATTGCGATCACATTTATCTTCTTCATCTTTATCATATCTCCTATCCATGCTCTCGTATTCCAGTGCCATTGTCTGTCAACGTTGACATCTCTTCAGACGGGGGTTCGATCGCAAAGGTTGCAGGGAGGCGGAGACGAAAGGAGATGGCAAAGAAACTATGGAGACAATCGTTACGTCAAATATAGAAGATGGAAGAAAACGAAGGGATGGAACGGACGTGAGCCTGTACCACTACATAGGATCGAATATCCCCTTGCCGACCGGCGAGTTCGGCGGAATCAAGTCGCCGATGGATCGGAGCGGATCCGCACCGCCTAAAGCGACCTATTTCGTAAAGAATGACCAAGCGGCCGTGCGTTATCCGTTTGATCCCCCTTACTCGATACGCGAGGACGAAATCGAAGTGTACGAAACCATGGAGGATGCGGCGAGCATTTTCATTATCCCATTGGCGGACTGTCGCCCGTCGACGGTTCGAAAACACTTCAGACAGCCCTATGTTTACGGTCTTGCTCCTGCCTGGGGGCAGTTTCGTCTGAACCCGGACATGAGAGAACTCTTCCCCGAAGAATATAAGGCTTGCGCCAAATGCGTCGCGACGCTCTTCGATTTCATGCGGAACGCGGGCGACGATCGCACGGTGTTCGAAATCTATTCCTGCTGGTACGACGAAGAGGCGGAGGAAAGCGACCCCGCGCTTGCTTCGCAAATCAGACTGTCTGCCTTTCGGGCGGAAGACGGATTCGAGCTGAAGGACCGGCAGTACCTATCCATAGTGAAATAAGACGACCTGCGAATCGAGGAGACTAGAACGTAATGGACAACCTTGTCAGGAGAATCAAAGTTACGGATTATCGCGACATTTTCCTACTAAACAAAGATTTCAATCCAACACTCGACGATTTTTCCGAAGCGAAAGTGCAAGCAACCATTGATGCGATAACGAAGAACGATAAGGATGTAGTATTCGTGTACGAACAAGACGGCCAGGTGTTGGGGTATATCCATGGAAGTCCATATACATTGCTCTTCTCTGAACCCGTAGTAAACGTCTTAGGGTTCGTGGTTAAGGAAAGCCATAGAAATCAGGGAATAGGAGGGAAGTTGATCGATCGCCTGGAGGCGTGGGCCCGCGACAACGGATATTTCGGGATGAAGCTGCTGACTCATCCCGACCGAGCGCTCGCGCATAAGTTCTATGAACTTCGCGGTTATGTATTTACGAAGGATCAGAAAAATTATATGAAAAAGTTTATGAACTAATCCGTGCCGCCATCGGACCAAGGCGTAATCGTCGCGCGACGACGCCGGCGGCAGACTCCGCTTAATTGCTCAAGGCGAAGCTTGCCGCCGGTCTCCTCTTCCTCTTATTGAATCACGCCTACGTCCTTCAGCTTCTTCTCCGCCTCGGCGACGAATGCATCGATCTTGTACGTATCCTTCAGCGTCAGCACGAATTGGTCGAATTCGTCCAGCGGACGCTGGCCGTAGATGAACTTGATCATCTCCGCTTCCTCGTAGCGCTTTAAGTCGGCGGCATTGACTTCCGGAGGTACGGTGACGAAGCTCGTGTATACCTTAATGTACGGCTGGTTCATCGAGAAGTTGTAGTATGGCTCCAGATCCGGGAACTTGACCTGCAGGTACTGGTAGTCGTCTCGATTCGTGATTTGGTGGATATGCGAGTACGCCACGTCCGTGCTGGCGGGCAGGACAGATACTTTGCCGTCCTTCATTTCGTAGTGGACGCCTTCCAAGCCGTAGTTGACGAGCGCCTCGCCCTCTCCGCCTGACACATAGTCGATGTACTCCAACACCTTATTCAGCTTCTCCGGCTGATTCTCCAGGGAGCTCGGCAGCGCGACGAAGCCCGGAGCCGAGCCCTGGTCGACGACGCCTTGATATTTCCCGCCGAGGCCCGTGAGCGCGTCCATCTGCGTCCACTCCGCGTTCGGATTCACTGCCTTGTACACCTCGACGTTCGCGGGCTTCGTCATGCGGGCCCAGTGCGCGAAGTTGATGCCCGCGAGCCCCTTGTACGCTTTCTCGTCGGCCTTCGTGCCTTGGTTCGCCATAAACTCCGGATCGACGACTTTCGCTTCGACGAACGTCTTGATCGCGGCGAGCGCTTCTTTAAACTCCGGCTGCACGGACGAATAGACGGGCTTGCCGTCCTTCAACACGATATGGCCGCGGCCGGGCGTGTTGTACGCCGAGAAGATCGGGAGGAACGGCGAGGTTCCTTCGAGCCCGATGCCGGTCAGGCCGAACGTGTCCTGCTTGCCGTTGCCGTCCGGATCGTCGTACGTGAACGCGTTCGCCGCCTCGAACAGCTCGTCGACCGTCGTCGGCACGGACAAGCCCAGCGTATCCAACCAGTCCTGGCGGATGAAATACGTATTGTTGACAGGGATCAGCGGTCGCTTCGGCAGGGCGAATACTTTGCCGCCGATTCGCCCCTTATTCAGTTCCTCCTCCGACCACTTCGCCTTCACGTTCGGCATCTTGTCGAGATACTTGCCGATCTCGAGCAACACGCCTTGGCTTGCGTATTTTTCCATCGTCTCCTTATTGACGATGAACAGATCCGGCGGCGTCCCGCCGGCGATCTTCACGCCGAGCTGCTGCTCGTAATCGGTCGCAGGCGCGTTGAATTCCATCTCCATGTTCAGTTCTTCGTTCAGCTTCTGCAGAATGACGTCTTTATCGGGCGTCGGCAGTCCGGCGGCGCCCATGACGAACACGGAGATCGCGACCGGCTCGGCGGACGCTCCGCCCGACGGCGCGCCGGAATCGTCAGGCAAGGAGCCGGAACCGTTCTGCTGCGAGGCGCCCCCTCCGCATGCCGACGCGAAGAGCAGCAGGAACGACAACGCCGCGGCGCCGGATTTCATATGTCTCATATTCGACCCATCCTCTCAAGGTTTGAAAATCGATTGCGCTGCTGCCGCGGCTTCGCCGGCGAGCAGCAGCCGGCCTACGGCGCCGGCGTCGGCCTCCCACGGGGTTCCTCCCGAGGCCGGGACCGCCCACGGTTCATCCGCCAAATGGGCCAGATAACAACGCTCGGGAAGCGCGCCGCTCGAACGCAGCTCGGCGAAGACGTCGGCGACGACCCGCTCGCGGTCTCGAAGCCGATCGAAGCCGAGACCGGTGCCGCCGCCGCGGAACGCGACGTCCAAGTACGTCTCGCCTTCGTAGAAGCCCGGACGCAGACGAACGTCATAGTCCGTCCCCCCGGACGCGACGGAAAGCCGCCGTTCGACGTCCAGCGGCGCGTCGAGCGCCATGGCGGTGAAGACGGCGTTCCGAGAGCCGCCACCTTCGTGACCGGCGCCGAGTTGCGCCGCGTCGACGACCCGCCGCGCCGCCAGCGCCCCGCGGCTGCTCTTGAACGCGAGCCGCAGCGTCGTCGCTCCGTCCGCAGACGGCGTCGCTTCGACGACGAATGCCTCGAACCAGACGCGCACGCCGGCGTCGACGACCATCCGGTCGGCGACGAGCTGCGCGAGCACCGGCTCCGTCCGGTCGCCGCGACGCGCGCCCGCGGCCTCCAAGCGGCGGACCAGCTCCGCCGCCGCGCCGTCCTCGGCCGCCTCGCCCGGAAGCGACCAATCGGTCCGCCGCGCGCGCGTCGTCTCGACCAGCAGGTTGCCGGTCGCCTCGATCAGCGCGACGCGGAGCCCGCGGCGGGCGAGCCCGACGGCGCAGACGACGCCCGCGGCGGTGCCGCCGACGACGGCGACGTCGAACGCGCCCAGCGCGTGCTCCGCGGCCGCAACCGGAGAAGCCTCGGCTGCCGCCTCTCCGTGACCCGGCAGCATGCGCCGCGCCGCGTTCCGCACGAAGCCGCGCGGGTCGGCCGCCCAGCGCTCGCGCAGCGCCGCCCAGCCCGCGTCGCCGCAGCACCGCAAGACGCGCGCGGCATGCAGCTCGAGGCTCCAGCGGAGCGACTCCGGCCGGCGTCCGTGCATAAGGTAGTCCGCGCCGATCGCCTCCCCGCCCTCGCGGAGCCAGGCGCGGACCGCCCCGGCGACCTCGCGCCGGCCGGCGGCGTCCAGCCTCGCGGCGATGCCGTCCAAGTACGTCAGCACGAACGCTTGCACCGACGCCGGATGAGATTCGCGCAGCGCGAGCAGCGCCTCGTCCTTCGCCTCCGCGGCGCCCAACATCCGCAGCAGCGCGAGCGACGCGACCCAAGCCGGCATACACTTCTCATGGCCGCTCAGCTTCGTAGAGTCCCGGCGCCGCAGCAGCTCCAGCAGCGCCGGCGCCGCCTCGGTACGCCCTCCCATCGCGAGGACGGTCGCCGCGCACAGGCGGAACGACGTCTTCGGATGCCGCAGTGCCCGGAGCACGCCGTCCAGCGCCGCATCGGAGCTCGCAAGCCCCGCATGGAGCAGCCATACCGCCTTCCACCGTTCCTCGCCGTCGAAATACCCGACGAGCTCCGCCGCATACGACCCGACCTCTTCCCGCGAAACCGTCTTCCCCGCCAGCGTCCCTTGCCGGAAGCGGAGATTCCCCGAGCGCGCGCGACCGATGTCTTCCGCCTGAAGGACGCCGCGCTCGACCAAGCGATGCTGCAGCATCCCGACGTTCAGCGTCTTCGGCGTGCAGCCGAGCCGCACGCTCCAAGCCGCCGCGACGCCGGCCGCCTCGCCCGTCTTGTGCAGATCGCGCTGCATCCGTATGCCCATCGACACGTCCCGGTCGACGGACAAGGCGCGGCAGCCGACCAACACGCGATCCAGCCCCTTCGGCAGCAGGCAGCCGTACGGGATGTCGCACCACAGCCCCTTCGCGAACAGCCCCAGCACGCTGATCCACACCTGACTGAAGTCGCTTTCATTTCCGGTGTCGAAGCCGTGGTTGTCGAGATGCGAGTAGCTTCGCGCGATCGCGTCCGGCGCCGGGCGATCCTCGATGTAATCGGCGATTCCGATCTCCGATTCGCCCTCGATGCGCCCGCCTTCCCGCAGGCCGAGGTGCGGCGATACCGCGAAATACGTCAGCCCCTCCGCGTACGACCGCCAGATCCACTCCCGCCCCTGAAGGAACGCGCGGGACACGTCCGCAGGATCGTAAGGGTCTACCCAGCCCGCGTCCAGGTTGTCGTACGCGAGCTGCCCGTCCTTCACCCGCTTCGGCACCAAGGAGTAATTGTGGTAGACGCCGTCCAGCGTGCGGCCGTACCGCATCGCGCCGCCGGCCATCCGCACGAGCGAGCCGTTCCCCGTGCAATCGATCGTGACCCGCGCCCGAACGTCTAGGACGCCTTCCGGCGCGACCGCCTTCGCCCCGACGAGCGCGCCGTCCAGCACGATCGCCTCGTACACGATCGCCTCCGTCAAGACGCGCACGCCGCGCTCCGCGCACATCGCGGACAGCGCGATTCGCTTCGCCTCCGGATGGAAGCCCGTCGGATTGCCGCCAAGCGACGCGCCGAGCGCCTCGACCCGCCGGTCGACCTCGTCCTGCAGCCCGCCGGTCGAGCCGTAATAGTACCGGTGAATGCCGCCCCGGGTCGCGATGCCGCCGAGCGCGGCGTCGCTCTCCAGCAGCACGACGTCCGCGCCTTCCTCGGCGGCCGCCATCGCCGCCATGCAGCCCGACGTCCCTCCGCCGACGACGAGCACGTCCGCATCGATCCGGACCGTTCGCTTCATGACCATCCTCCCCCTTTTCTGTTCGTCTGCGGTGACTACAGCCATCATAATGGAAACGCTCTCCGGTAAAACAGGCGGTTTCCCACCGAAAATGTCAGAGAATCCGCCAAGCCGCTCCCCGTCATCCCTTGACCGAGCCGAGCAGCGCGCCTTGCGTAAAGTATTTCTGAATGAACGGATAGACGACTACCATCGGCAGCGCGGTCATCACGACCGCCGCCATCTGGAGCGTCTCCGTCGGCAGCACTTCCTCGAGCTGGACGTCCGTCTCCATCGACCGCGTCAAGATCGCCTTCAAGACGACCTGGAGCGGATGCAGCGTCGCGTCGTTAATGTACATGATCGCGGGGAAGAACGTGTTCCAATGGCCTACCGCGTAGAACAGTCCGATCGTCGCGAAGATCGGCATCGACACCGGCAGCGCGACGGACCACAAGATCCGCGTCTCGCCCGCGCCGTCCACCCGAGCCGCTTCGTCCATGGCGTCGGGCAAATGTTCGAAGAACGTCTTCATAATGAGCAAGTTGAACGCCGCCACCGCGCTCGGCACGATCATCGCCCACACCGAATTGATGAGGCCCGTCGCCTTGACGATCAGATACGTCGGCACGACTCCGCCGTTGAACAACATGGTAAATACGACGAGCATCAGCACCCACGTACGGCCCGGCAAATAGCGCTTGCTGAGCGGATACGCCATCAGCGTCGTCAGCAGCAGGTTGACCGCCGTGCCGACGACCGTCACGAAGAGCGTGACCTTGTAAGCGTTCATCAACAACGAGTCCGCAAAGAACAGCTTATAAGCGGCGAACGTAATATTTTCGGGAACGATCATAAATCCCCCGTTGCGCATGACGTCCTCGTACGGCGTAAGCGATACCGACACGACGTACAGCAGCGGGAAGACGGCGACGGCGCCGACGACCGCGAGCAGCGCGTAGACGAACGTCAGGTACACCTTCTCGGACCAAGACGTTACCATACTTGACCTCCCCACCGCTTCGCGATTCTGTTCGCGGCCAAGACGAGGACGAGCCCGATGACCGACTTAAACAATCCGACCGCCGACGCCAGGCTGAAATTCAGCTGTTCGAGCCCGACCCGGAACACCCACGTGTCGATAATGTCCGCAACCGGATACACCTGTACGTTGTACATGATGTAGATTTGGTCGAAGCCCGCGTCCATAATATGGCCGAGGCGCAGCACCAGCATCAGGATAATGACCGACGAGATGCCCGGCAGCGTAATATGCCACATCTGGCGGAACCGGCCGGCCCCGTCCATGCGGGACGCCTCGTACAGCTGCGGATCGATGCCCGCGATCGCCGCGAGGTAGATGATCGCGCCCCAGCCGATGTCCTTCCACACCGAGGAGGCGACGAGAAGGCTGCGGAACCACTCGACCGAGATGAGGAACGGCTCCGACGCGCCCGTCCACTGCTTCAGGTAATAATTCACCAGACCGCCGGTTTCCGAGAAGAACGCGATCATGATGCCGTAAATAATGACCCACGATAGAAAATGCGGCAAGTAACTCAGCGTCTGCACGGTCCGCTTGAAGAACGCATGGCGCACCTCGTTCAAGAGGATCGCGATCAGAATGTCGGGCGGCATGCCCCAGACGAGCTTGTACAGACTGATCAGGAACGTGTTGCGCAAGATTTCCCAGAAGAACGGCGAATCGTAGAAATACTTGAAATGCTTAAACCAAGGATCCGCCCACGGGCTCGCCCAGATGCCCTGCAGCACTTGGAAGTCCTTGAAGGCGATAAGCGCTCCATAGAGCGGCGCGTACTTGTAGACGAGGAAGTACGCGACGCCCGGCAGCAGCATCAGGTAGAGCGCCCGATAACGCCATAGCATGCGCAACGCCGCGCGAAGCCGTCCGTCCGTCCCGCGATAACCGCTTACATGATCCGCCTGCATCCGATCCACTCCGTCATTCGTATTGGTACCCTCATCTTACCTTGGGGGAACCCTGCGAAATAGGCGCGGCGCGGACGATAATGTCAGATTTTCAACGATTCGCTCGGACAAGGCACGGCGGCCTCGACGACGGTGCCCTCGTTCGGGGCGGACCGGATGCGAAGCCCGTACTCCCCGCCGTACAACAGCTTGAGCCGCTCGTCGATGTTGGGCAGACCGATGCTGTTCAGTCCGCTGCTCCTCGTGGGACGCTCCTCGTACGCGCGCCCCTCGCGGATCGAGCGCAGCTTCTTCTCGCTCATGCCGACGCCGTTATCCTCGACCCCGAGCACGAGATTCGTCCCGTCCCGCTCCGACCGGATCGTAATGACGCCCGCTTCGTTCAGCGCCAACCCATGGAACAGCGCGTTCTCCACCAGCGGCTGCAGGATCATCTTCGGCACGACGAAGTCCAGATGCGCTTCGGGCACATCGACGACGAACCGGAACGTGTCGCCGTATCGCGCCTTCAAAATTTGCACATACGCCCGCAGCGTGTCCAGCTCCTCCTCGAGCGATACGAATTCGGTCTTCTTATCGATGCTGAACGTTAAGATGACGATCAAGGACCGGATCGTCTCCTCCACTTCCTGCACCCGGTGCTGCTTGGCCAGACTTCCGATGCAAGACAAGGTGTTATAGAGAAAATGCGGCCGGATCTGGCTGAGCAGCAGCTTCAACTCGATCTCCTTCTTCTTCCGCTCCTTCTCTCGGACCGTATCCAGCAGCGTGCCGATGCGGTCGATCAGCCGGCGGTAGCTGCGCGTCAGATCGCCGATCTCGTCGTTGCGCCGTCGATCCTTCTCCGCCGACTCGAACCGCTCTCCGTTGAAGCGAACCATCTGCAGCGCGAGCCGCTTCACCGGCCGGATGAAGTGGCGGCTGATCAGGAACGTGATGATCGAGAGCAGCACGAACCACAACACGCTTACGCCGACGAACCGCTGCGTCACTACTTGCGCGCTCTGCCAGAACGACCGCTCCCCGGTCAAGGTGACGAGATACCACCCCAGTTGATTGCGGTTGCTCTTAATCGACAGCAGCGTGTCCGACGCGCCCTTGATGCGATGAACGCCGTTGCCCAGTTCCCACAGCTCCCGTTCGAACGACGCCGTCAGCCGCTTCGGCACGCTGCCCTTGCGGTACGGAAGCAAACTGCTCGCACGGTCGTAATCGATGATCTGTCCTTGATCCGAAAACAACACATAGCTCTTCTCCTGCGAATTCAGCAGCTTACCGAGCTGCGCGGACAGCTTCGGCGTATTGATCTCGACCAGGACGGTGCCGATCTTGCGGCCCCTCCCGTCGGTCACGCTCAGCGCGAACGCGACCGTGTCGTCGACGAGCATAGGCGAATAATAGGGCTGGCTCCAACTGATCAGACCCGGGTTCTCGTCTACGATGCGGAACGCCTCCGTCAGTTGGGGATGCTCGATGATGTCGTAGAGCAGCCGATCACCGGATAAGACGTCTCCCCGCTCCGTCAGCACATAGATTTGGCTGATGAATTCGCGATTCAGCTCCAGCACCCGCGCCAAATTCGCCTCCGCCTCCTCAGGCATCTGCAACCCGTCTTCCCCGAGCGTCCGGGACGCCTCCAACAGGATGTTCCTCACGTTCTGGAAGTACATGTCGAGGAATTGCCCCGTACGCTCCGTATAGAGCGTCATATCGTCCGTCTTCTGTTCGTAGAACGCATCCTTGAATCCGTTCAAACTAAAAAACAGCAAACCCGAAAATAAGATCAGGCTTGCCGTCGTGAGCGTATAAAACAGCTTCATCTGCATGCTGAGGTAGGGCCGGTTGCGCAGCGCTCGCCAAAGTCTCATGCCTATGACTTCCCCCTGAATTCCCGCGGATTGATGCCGAAGTGCTTCTGGAACACGTCGGTGAAGTATCTGTAATTGCCGATGCCGACTTGCTCGGCGATTTCGTATATTTTCAGCGAGCTGTTTCTCAGCAGGGCGGCCGCCTTTTCCATGCGGAGCCCCTTGACGTAATCTTGGAAATACCGTCCGGTCTCGCGGCGGAACAAGATGCCGAAGTAATTCTGGCTGAGGCCCACGCGTTCCGCGACGTCCGTCACGGTGAAGGGCAAGTGCAGATGGTTCTCTATGAATTGAACGGCCTGTCGGATTTCGAACCGCATGCCGGGATCGACGCTCGACGCTTCGCCCCGCTTCCCCCTCGCCCGCTCGAGCGCTTCGAGCAGATCGGCCTCCCGATACATGCCCTTCACGAGGTAATCGCAAGCGCCTAGGAGCAATGCGTCCCGCACGTATCCGAACTCGCTGTGGCACGTGAGCAATACGAACTGCGCCTCGGCATCCGCTTCCTTCAGCCTCCGCATCAGCTCCAGGCCGTCCATGAACGGCATCGCTACGTCGGTCACGACGATGTCCGGACGCAGCGCCTCGAACAGCGACAGCGCTTCCAATCCGTGCCGCGCCTCGCCCGCCAGCTCGAAGCCGTGCCGCTCCCACGGGAACGCCCGCAGCTGCTCGCGCATCGGCACCTCGTCCTCCACGATCATGACTGTGCACCGCTTCATGTCCGGTATCCCCCCTTCCCTCATTGTAGTGAGCGAAGCCCCGGAAAGATAGAGGCCCGACCATCATTATGTCAGAAAATCAACGATCCAATACCGGCGGAAGGCGCAAAAACAGCCTTCGCCCCGGCGAACCGCCGAAGGAAGACTGCGCTCGAGCGAGTCATGATTTCTTTGTCGAGCCGTTCGCGCGTCATGCGCCCAGCATCGGAAGATGCTTTCTTTTCCTGTATGTAAGCGACAACGCGATACAATGCTTCAATTCGTCGATCGGAATCTCCTCGTTCTCGTCGAATACGATCGCCCGATTGCCTTCATATTTGAACAGATCTCCATACAGCGCCTTGAACGTGTCCACTAACGCGGTCTTGCAGTTGAAGTACATGGCATACTGACGAGGCGCCGTCGCTTTCCAGTCCATGCGGACGGCGCTGCCGCTTTTCGCGATGTAGCTGGGTTCCCCCCATCGCAACGTCTCTTCCACGGCATCGACGCCCTCTGTCTCCGTCGCCGCGTCCAGCACCAACCGGCGAAGGAACAATAACCGCGTTCGCATCGGCTCCGGGTACTGTTCGAATACCGCCGCTACGGCGGGATTATGTATCGTACTCACAAAGACCATCCCCTGACGTTCGACTCGCGCCGAGGAGCGCTTCCTTCATCATACCCGTTCCGTTATGTGCAATACAAACAATTCCAATTGCGGCGGGCGATACAGAAGGAGACTCACGACTGCTCGCGGGTCCCCTCCCCTTCATGCCGGCGGCTCTAGTTTGTCCCCGTGGGCGGCACCGGCCACGTTATATCGCTGAAGACTGCTTCTACATACTGACCGTCGATCGCCGCGGATACGACCAATCCCATGGTATAGGGCTCGGTCAAATTCAGCTGATGCGTACTGCGCTCGATCCATTCCGCGCCGTCGAGCGACGAGTAGGTTTTCACGACGTTGCCGACCTTCTCGACTTTCAGCCAGACGGGTCCTTCTACCGGGGCGGTAGGATCCGCGTTCCTCTGCGACCAAGCGCCGGCGTAATCTCGCTTGATCGGCGTAATCGCGCGGTTCCCGTCGAGGAATATGCCTTGATGGGCGCTGTCCGCATCCGCGCTTTGACGGACCATAACGCCGACCTTAACATCCTTGTGCGGGGTAACGCCCTGGTGGGTGACCCGATCGATTCGAGCAGCGATCGTATGGTCTCCGGTCAGTCCGTTCTGGGATACATATCTGAACATATCGCTCATTCCCCAGATATTCGTTCCGGAGCCTCTCACCGTGACGGACGTCTCTCCGATCTCCGTCGCGCCCGCGTGACCGGTCCCGATATCGCCGCTCCCGAAGTTCGCGCGAATAAAGTTCGCCGTGATCGTCTTGTCGCCGTCCATGATGACCGTAGCCGGGTTGGTCACGCCGGTCAAATCGTCGCTCCAGCCGATGAACGCGTACCCGTCATGCGGTTCGACGCGAACGACGACCGGCGTACCGGGAGCGTAGACATCCTGCACGGAATCCAGCGTAACATCGCCATGATCGGAATGGACCGTCAGCGTATAACGGTCCGTCTCCGGTCTGAAATTCGCTTGAATCGTCTTGTCGGCATCCATCGTGACGACGGCCGGGTTGGTCAGACCGCTCAACCCGTTGCTCCACCCGGTGAATACGTAGCCCTGGTAGGCGGCGGCCGTCACCGTAACCGAGCTTCCCGCCGGATACGTCGGGCCGGGCAAGTCCGTCGATATGGTGCCGCCGCTGGCCTCGGTACTTAACGTGTAATAGAGCGCTCCGGGCCATTCGACGTCGTCGAACGCAGCCGTTGCGAATTTCCCGTCTTGTCCTGCCGTTACGGCTAAGCCCGCGGTGAACGGACCCTCGAAGGAAGCAATCGTCTGCGAGCCTCTCCGAATCCAATCGCCGCCTTCCGTCTTGGAATACGTAGTCAACTGTTTGCCGCGCTTCTCCACCTTCAACCAGATCGGAAGCTCGACGGCTTCGGTGCCCGTATGCTCGGTAACCGTCCATTTCCCGTTGATTCTGAACTGACTGCGCAGTTTCTTCTCGTTCGTCACGAAGATCCCTTGATAGTCGTTGGTCACGCTAGTCCCTTGCCGTACCATGATGCCGGCGAGCGCATTGCCGGCCGTCCCGTCGAAGTCGGTTACCTTCGCGATCATGTCGACGTCTCCGGTCAGATTTTCTTTAAACACGTAACGGAAGCTGTCGTTTTCTCCCCACAGGCTGGTTCCGGAAGCTTTGACCGAGATGCCGTTCTCGTCCTCGTCCGTGCTCCCGGCATGTTGCGTCAGAATATCGATGTTCTTATAGGGTACGAATTGCGCCGATATCGTCTTGTGGCCATCCATTTGGATGGCGGCGGGGTTTTCGGTTCCGATCAAATCCCCTTGCCACTTGACGAAGTTGTACCCGGCATCCGGTACCGCCTTCACTTGGACCGTCTGATCCGGCTCATATGCGCCGCCGGGGGGATCGAACTCGATCCTGCCGCCGCTCAGTTCGCCTACCGTGAGAAGAGGGGTTTTCGGCATCAGACTGAAGTTCGCCCTTACCGTCTTGTTCCCGTCCATTCGAATGGTGTTGGGATTCGCCTTGCCCGTCAGATCCTTATCCCAACCTGCGAACGAATAGCCCGCATCCCGTACGGCGGTCAGCTTCACGTCCGCACCCGCATTATACAGTCCGGATGCGGTCGTCACCGACCCTCCGTCGCCGGCCTCGACAGTAAGATAATACATGCCCGGCCACTGGACCTCGCTGAACCGGGCGGAAGCCGTTCGAGTCTCGCCCGCTTCTTTCGTCTGACCGGCGGAAGCAAACAGTCCCATCGTCAGTTCCGTATTGGCGCCGTCCCATCCCCAGAACGTTTCCTTCCGGTAACTATTCCAGGTCTCGCCGTCATTCGACCAGGACAGCTCGATGTCCCGGTTGATCGTCCGTTTGATCTGCAGCCATATCGGCCCGTTCACGTCAAGCTGCTCGGCCGGTTCTTTCGGATGCGCATCGTAGTAGATCCCGCCTTTGCGAATCTGTACGACGAGCTTGCCGTTCTTCACCATGATCGCCGCGTACGAGGAATCGTCGGCTAAATTCTTACGCACCTGGATGCCGGCTGCCGCTCCCTCGGGATTGTCGCTGGAGAAGGAGTCGAGCTTGGCCGTAAACACCGCGTCTCCCTTCTGTCCCGCGCGGAACAAATACCGGAAGCTGTCGGGCGCCACGCCGAATTTATTGCCGCTGGTGGCCAGCGTATAGAGCCCGTCGGCGATGTCCGAGCTGCCCGGCGTTCCGGTCGGCGTGACGTCCACGCTCATCAGCCCGTTGGCGAGCTGGAAGTTCGCCGTGACCGTCCGGTCGCCGCTTAGCTTGATTTTCAGCGGGTTCGCGCTGCTGACCGCATCGCCGCTCCAACCGGTAAACAGATAGCCCGGCTCGGCGGTTGCCGTCAGACTCACGAGCGTTCCTTCTTCGATCATCCCGTCTTGTACGTTCGCAGGCTGATCGACGGATGTCGCTACGGTGCCGCCTTCCGTCGTATGCGCGGTTACCTTGTAGATCGGCACAGCCCGGAAATTGGCTGTGATCTCCTTTTCCCCGTCCATCTTCACGATCGCGGGATTGGCGGTGCCGGAATAATCGCCGGTCCATTCGGTGAATCGGTAGCCGAACTTCTTGACGGCGGTGAGAATGATTTCGTCGTCTTCCAGATAGATCCCGTTCGCCTTCGCGGGATTGACCTTGACCGTACCCATACTCTCATCCGAATCGGTCGATAGCGTAAACGGTTTAAGCGGTACGAACTCCGCGACGATGTTCTTGGGCCTATCCATCTCCACTTCTATGGTTGGTTCGGTCCCCGTCGCGTCGCCGCTCCAACGCGAAAACTTAAATCCGTACATCGCTTCCGCGGTGAGGGTAGCGACATCGTTCTCGCTATATCGTCCGTCCGCGTGATCCAGCGTAACGGTGCCGTTCTCCGCCGTCACCTTGACGGAATGGACCGGAACATCGATATAATTGGCGACGACGTTCATATCCCGGTCCATCGTAATGTCGATGGAGTTATCCTCGCTTTCGACATCCCCGCTCCAGTGGGAGAATTTATGGCCGACGTTCCCCTTCGCCGTAAGGGTGAGCTTCATCCCCTTGCTGTACGTCCCTCCCGCCGGGAGCACCTGTCCATCGACGGAATTCACCGTGAGCGTACGAGTCTCTACCGGGATTAACGGCAGCATGGACGTCGCGTTCGCCGACAAGATGTTGACCGAAAATTCATTCTGCGTGTTCCAAGAGTCCGTGTAACGGTACATGACGGCGTGATCGTTATAGGTCGGATATGCCTTCGTCTTCGCCACTGCGTTCGCCGCATCGTCGAACCAGTACGGATACGGGGCGCTCTGAAGGTCCGAATTCGGCAGTCCCGGCGGCGGTTCGACCCACCCGGGGTTTGCCGGATCTCCCAGAACATGCTGAACCCACTGATACTGACTGATCTCGTGGACGAACCATCTCGGCGACCGCTGCGGGTCCCCGAGTCCCGTAATAAACGAGCGGCTTACCGGATTGGTGCCTAAGGTATAATCCCAAGTCTTCCGGATGCGCTCCAGGTAAGCCTCCTTCTTAGCCGGATCCTCTGTTACCTTGTAGCCTACGACAAGCGGCATCAAGGTCGAGCTCGTGAACCGCCATCCGATCCGATCCGGGAATCCTTCGTCTTGCGTGGAAGCGCCGAACGGCGTTTCGTGATTCATCTCCGACTCCGCATAGTTCAGAATTCCGCCTCGAGCCCAATCCCGAAGTTCTTGCGAAAGATACGGATTCTCGTACATAGAGACGAAGACGCCGATCCAGGCCCGGTCCAGCACCCATTCCCAATGCTTGATGGAGGTGTAGTCCGTCATGTCCTCCGCCATCTCGCGCTCGATCCACGGTTCGAATTCTTCCTCATCTCCCGTAGCGACCAATAGAGCGCTGGCAGCCAATAACATCTCGTTCGACCACGTATGGGGGGTTCCTTCGCGCGTCTGATCGTAATAGGTCCCGTTCTTAGAGTCGGGCTTGTTCTCGTACAGCTTAAAACCGTTGTAAGCTCGAAGCGCAGCCGTAAGGTACCCCTCCAGCTTCTCGGGATCGATGTATTTCTTCATGATCGGCGTATTATAGGCTTGCGCCAGCACGCCTGCGGCGAACAAGGTCTCGGCCTTGTTCGGTCCTTGCGTCCGGTTGTAGAACATCCGGTTCTTGGCGCCGTCCAGCGGCAGACCGGCCTCGTAGGTGCCGACTTCGGGGTCGTGAGACTGCGGTCTCAGGTAATTCGCCAGCATCCCGTCGGTAGAAGTATTCATGATCGCTTTGGTCAACCAATCGAGCTCATAGACCAGCTCGTCGAGGAAATCGGGGATGCCGTTGCCCGACTCCGGGAACTCCAACGATTCTCCCAACGCCTCGATCTCCTCCGGATAATACTTGGCGCCGAGCAGCATATCGATCCCGACGTATGCCGAATTGTACGGATATTTGCCGCGATCTCCGGCATCCATGTGACCGCCGATTAGGTCGACTCTCGCCTTCGTCAGATCGTAGTTGTTATCGATGTACAAAGCTTGATCGATTCCATCGTCCTCATGCGCGGGCGGACGGTTCCAATGGGTAAAGGCGGGATTATCAAGCCCGTGCTTGCCGTCGCGTTGATGGAACAAGGCGCGCGTGATGGTATACGCGATGTTATCCTTGTAAATCCGGCTGCCGACGGCGAACGGATAGGATGTGCCGACGCCCGGGACATAGAGGCGGTAATTCCCCTCGGCCTTTAGCGAACTGAAGTCCATCGCGAAAATATCGCTCTGCGACCACCGATCATCCTCGATATGGAGGGTGATGTCCCCGGTATACACCTTGCTCCCGGTGTCCGCATCCAACACGTGGAACTGCTTGTATCCGCTGAAGTCGATGCTTCCATGTCCGGTCCAGTGGGACAGGTAGGCGACCTTCGGCCCTTCCGACAAGTACCCGACTTGGTTGGAATGGATGACAAGATTCGGCTTGTTCAGGTCGTACGTAAAGTCGAACGGTCCGGCATTGGCGACCTTCGTGTTGATGGAGAGGGTGTAGGTCATGCCTTCCTTGAATTTGACGGAAGAAGGGAGCTTAAGGAACGCCCGATAGAAAACCTGAATTTTCCCTTTATTTTGCTTATGGGACCCGTTATAGGGCGCCTGCTCGGGGAAATACCGGTAATCGACGAGCACCGGCGTGACGCCGCCGGAGAAGTCCGGGTCTTCCGTACTGGTGATCGTATAATAGTCGGTATTCGTTACATGCTCGTCGGCATAGGGGTTATCCACAAGCGCATATTCCATCCATTGCGAATTGAGGACGCCGGCATAAGATTTCTGTTCGACGGGCGCGACGGGCGCCCGCTCCTTCAACGCGAACGCCGTACTGCTCGGAGCCGCCATAAGTCCGAACCCGAATACGATCGAGACGACCAAGAAGGCAAGCAGCCTCCGCGTGTGATTTGCCAACATGTTATTTTCTCTCCTTCTTTCTTATTGAATTTTAATTCAGTTACCTCCCGATTGCAGATGCCTGGAAACGAATTCACAACGCTCCGGAAATGGAATCGCCTCGATCGGCATTTATTGCTGCACAATATCACCTCCTTTCGGCTTCGACGTCCGGTCGCCCTTGTCGCTCATCCTCCTACTTTCGCTCGGCATGAAGACCGATTTTCAAATACATGCCAAGAATAGAATCAAGTAGTGTCAAGTGTCAATCACAATTGCTTAATTTTATGATCAATATGCATCATATTCTTATATTATTGATTATTTTAGGTCTTTTTTTCATCCTTAATTTGATTAGAATGATCCATTCGTCACCTCGCGGATATCGTATAAAAAGTTGAAACGGCAACGCTGTCGAACCGGCCGAATCAGGAAGGTTGCCGGGGCGCGGATTTTTTACAAAAGGAAAAAGGCCCTGCGTCTTCGCGCGGGCCTCTCCCTGAACCGGATGCGATTTCCCGCATTCGATTCTCCTACGATCATCCGAATATGTAGTCCAATGCAATAACCGCTGCAGATGCTCCCTACAACCCCTGCACTTTCTTCGCGATCGTCTTCATCACGGCGGCGGAGTACACCTTCCACTGCACCGCCGGAGAGACGGTCGTGGTGTATTCCCCCTTGGCGATGCAGCTCCGCAGCTCTTGGACCGTCCGGCAATCTTGCCGGAATACGTTGCGGACGGCGCCGAGCTGGATCGGCAGGTGCGCATCGCTGCCCCCTACGACCGGCTTGCCCAAGGACGCGGCCAGCGCGTATACCTGCTCTTTCGTGTCCTTCTGCTTCGCGAGGTCCTTCCCGTTCAGATCGAAGGCGTCGTAGTTGCGCAGACGGTCCTCTCCGAGTTGGGTCAGCGGCGTGGAACGGCGCGTCGGGTGCGCGCCGATCTTAAGCACGTCGTGCGACCGAAGGGCGTCGAACAGCTCGTCGTACGAAGGGAAGCGATCCTTCTTCGTCCGGTCGCGGAAGCGATGCCGCAGCTCGCGAATGTCCTGCCGATGACCGATGATGAGATTGTGCCCGGTCTCGCTGATGTCGATCTCCATGCCAGGGAATACCTTGAAGCCGCCGAGATCGTAATAATGCTCGCGATACGGCAGCGATCGGTCCAGATGATCGTAGATGTCTTCGAAGTTCGACGTGTTGAAGTGCTCCGTCAGGGCGAGCGCGGTCAAGCCGTTCCTCCGCGCGGACGCGACCATCCGGCGAAAATAGTTCATGTCGAAGGCGGCTTTCTTCGACATCTTGGTATGCGTGTGGAAATCGATAATCATCATGCGTTTCGTCTCCTCTTCGTTGTCGGACGCGGCGTTAGACGGGGAACCGTTCGCCGATGTAAATCAGCACGGCGGCGATCCCGAACGAACCGCCGAGGAACAACCCGTCCGTCGGCTTGAGCTTTAAATAAGCCAGCCGCAGCCGCTTCGCCTCGGGATGCTTCCCGGAATACGTGAATCCCTTGCATTCCAGCGCCTCGACCGTCGTTCTCGTGCGCTTCGCCGTATTCAGCATCATCGGATAGAATGCCTTCATCGCGATCTTCGCGAAGTAGAGGATGTGCTTCGAATACAGAAAGCCCTTGCTCGCCGGGGCTCTGCCGCGCATTCGGTACGAATAGATGATGTTGTTGTACTCCTGCACCAGAATCGGCAGCATCCGATAGCCGTAGCCGACTCCGAAGCTGAAGGCGGCCGGAAAACCCAGCGCCAGCATCGTATCGCTGAACCGCTCGGGATCCATACTGGAAAACACCGCGACGCTGACGAGCGCGAGCGTCAGCAGCTTGAGCGTATACGCGAACAGCGACCAGAAGGCGTCGATCTGGCCGCCCATGAAGATGGTCATGATGCCAAGGTAAAACAAATGCGCCGCCATGCTGACCGTCATGAGGAACAAGATCAATCGGCTCACCTTCGCGATCGCGGCGCATAGGACGACGAAGCCGGCCAACAGCAGTAAGGTAGTTCGACTATGGAAAAACCATGGGAGAATCGCGAAGACGAAGTACCATAGCAGTAAAATGCGCGGATCGACCTTCTCGAAGAGCGTGTTTTTCCGGAGATACGCGATTCGGAATAACGCCAGCTTCACATTTTCGATCGACACGCTGTGAAACAGACGGTCAATGTAGCTCAACTCATTCTCTCCTTCCGGCCGCCCGAACGACGAATTCTTCCACGCTCAGCGCCGGCGGCTCGAACCCGCAGCGCCGGCTCCATTCCACGATTTGCGGCGCTTTCAGGCCGCATGCCCGCATCAGCGCCTCGTCGCGGAACAAGTCGCTGGGGGCGACGTCCGCCCGGATCCGTCCGCGATGCATGACGATCACCCGATTGGCCCACTCGGCGGCGAGCTGCATATCGTGCGTCGCTACGACGACGGCTTTCACCCGGCCGCGCAGGTGCTCCAGCATGCGCACCAGCTCCTTGCGGCTGGAGACGTCCAGACTCGAGGTCGGTTCGTCCAGCAGCATCAGCTGCGGACGCATCGCCATGCCGACGGCGAGGGATGCCCTCCGCTGCTGGCCGCCGCTCAGCAGCCGCCCGTCCCGATGCTGCAAGTCGGCGAGCCGGAAGATGCGAACGAGCTCGTCGACGAACGCGCCGTAGCCGTCCTCGTTCCTCGAAGCCAAGAAATATTCGATATCCGCCCGAATATGGTCGGCGATGAACATCTCCTCGGGATTCTGATAAATGTAAGCCGCCATCTCCGCAATGCGCTCCGGCGAGAGCTTCAACGCGTTCTGACCTAGCAGCGTGATTTCGCCTTCGGCCGGCTTGACGATGCCGGTAATCAGCTTCAGCAGGGTCGACTTCCCCGCGCCGTTGTTCCCCACGAGCGCGACGCGATCCCCTTCGAACAGCTCCAGATCGATCGACTCCAGCGCGTTCGCCTTGCGCTTGTCGATCGTCTTGTATTCATGGCGCAGCCCTGCGATGCGAAGGACAGGCGCGCCGCTCGGTTCGCGCGGCGGCGCCGGGGTCGGCGCGTCCTCGATCGAGGCGGGGAGCGGCGCCAGCCATCGCTCCGCGGCTTCCCCGATCGTGATCGGAAGCGGCTGCGAGGCGCCGATGCCGGATGCCTCCTCCCCTCGCAGCCGATGCGCGGCCTGCGTCACTTGGGGCGGCAGGATATGAAGCTCCGCCAGCGTGCCGATTTCGTTCAGCGCCGTTCGTACGTCCTTCCTCCAGCGCAGGCGGCCTCCGTCCATCAGGATCGCATGCTTGCAGTATTCGGCGATGTATTCCGTGTGGTGCTCGATGACGACGATCGTCTTGCCGTACCGTTCGTTGAGCTGCCGGAGCTTGTCGTAGAGAGCCTCCGCATGAACGGGGTCGAGCTGCGCGACCGGCTCGTCGACGACGATAACGTCCGGATCCAGCGCCAGCGCGCCGGCCAGCGCGACGAGGTGCTTCTGGCCTCCGCTGAGCTGCCAGACGAATTCATCGCGAATCGGCCGCAGATCGAGCAGATCCAGCGCCCGCTCCGCGCGTTCCCGATAATCCGCCATACCGAAGTTGATCGGACCGAACGCGATTTCGTCGTAGACGGTCGGGCGGACGAGTTGATTTTCGAAATCCTGATACACGTATCCGATTCGCTTGGACAGCGCGTCGACGCTCTGCGCCAGGGTCGACGCGCCCATCACCTGCGCGTCACCTTCGAAGTCGCCGTTATAGAAGTGGGGAATCAAGCCGTTGAACGTCTTGCACAACGTGGACTTCCCGCTGCCGTTGCCGCCGATGACCGCGACGAAATCCCCTTCATAGATTTCTAAGCTGACGCCGTTCAAGACGTTCCGCTCCGCGCCCGGATAACGGAAGGACACGTTGTCCAGGCGAATAAGAGTTTCAGCCATGGAGGATCATCCTGCCTTCGGCGGCGACTTCTTGGCTCCGGCCATCGCGATCAAGAAGGTGGCTAGGCCAAGCAGCGCCGCCGCTCCGATCATCAGCCACACATAGCCGCTGCCGAGGTCCTCGGCGAACGCCGCCTCCCACTCGCCGGGATTGAAGTCCATCTCCGTGACGATCGCGATCGCGCCCGCCGCGACGCCGGCGCCGACGACCCCGGCGAACCATCTCCAGCCCCGCCCGCCGCCGATTCGCGGCGCATCCTCCGGCGTGCGGGGACGCATGCCGAGCAGCGGTTCGATCTTGCCGTGCAGCCGCGGCACCAAGTAAAGCACGGGGAGAAGGCCGACCAGCACTCCGGCCACGATCCATTCATAGAGGAATTCGATGCCCTCGACGATCACGACGCTTTGCGGCAGCCCTTCGACCGCTTCGAAGTCTTCCACGCCGACCCACACCTTCGCGACGTCCGTCAGGAAGCCCAGCAGCTGCTCGATGCCGACGCCGACCAAGCAAGCGAAGACGATGAGACTCTTGTTCTTCACGTTGCGGACCAGCAGTCCGGCGATATACATCCCCACGAACAATTGAAGAAAGCCTTCCAGCTCGCTGAGTCCCCCGAAATCTCCCATCAGCAGATCTCCGAAGATCAGCTCGCCGAGCGCCGCGCCGAGCGCCGCGTGCAAGGGACTGAACAGAATGGCCAAGACGAGCGGGATGAACGCGAAATACGGAATGTTCAATTCGATGGGGCCGAACTCGGGCTGGGGGATTAATTCGGTGACCAGGTCGGACAATCCGAACAGCGACATCGACAATACGAATACCATCGTTTTCTGCGCCGGGCTTAACGGCTTGTTCGTCGAAAGCATGGTTCAACCTCCATGGGATCGTGTTATGATTACCCCCATCTTAGACAGCGTTTGTTAACGCAAGATTAGCGGAATATAGAGAAGTTGTAAAATTTATTTCACAAAATTATATTATGAAATTTCTTTTTCATTTTATGCTTGCTCGCATTGTCTTCCCCATCGCATTGTGTTAGAAAGAAGCTAGGAGGAGAGAGAATATGATCCAGTCCGCCATTGCGAACGCGAATAAATTGTCTCGCGCCCAACAGCGCATCGCCGGCTATCTCGTCCGGCATGAGTCCGATATCCCTTACTTGACCGAACACGACATCGCCCGCGAAACCGGCGTCAGCGTGGCGACCGTCTCCCGCTTCTGGAGCGCGATCGGCTTCGATAATCTGAAGGACGTGAAGAGACGTCAGCAATCGCAGGGGGCTGCCCGTCCGGCGGATAAGATGAAGGACAAGCTGAGCCGGATGTCGGAGAGCCCGTTGCCGATGCAGATGATCGATATGGAAATTCGAAACTTGGAAGAGACGAAGCGGCTCTTGTCCGCGGAGAGCTTCGACGCCGCGGCGGAGGCGCTGCTGCGGGCGAAGCGCGTCTTCGTGTTCGGCACAGGACCGTCCCGCGCGCTGACGGAGCTGCTTCTGTTCCGCCTCAATCGGTTCGGCTTCGCGATGGTGCCGATCCCGACGGGCTCGAACGATATGTTCGAGCAGCTGACGCATATGACGTCGGACGACGCGTTGGTGACGTTCGGCTTCTACGGGTTTCCGCCGGACGTCCGCACGGTCATGAACGCGGGGAGCGAGGCCGGAGCGAAGCTGATCCTGTTCACCGACATGGTCGTCTCCGAGCTGCATGCCATGGCCTCCGCCGTGCTGTTCGCGTATCGGGGCGAGCCTGGGGAGTTCCACTCCATGGCGGCGCCGGTCGCGGTCATCGACTCGCTGACGGTCGCGCTGGCGCGGAAGGACGCTCAGGCGATGGAACGGTTGGAACGGCTCTACGAGCTTCGGAGGAAGCATGCCGCGAGGGTCGAAGGCTAGTCATGATTTGAAAACATGATATTCTTTTTATTTTCAGGTAAAATAATTCCACGGTTTTCTCGCGCGCGGCAGGAATGCCCCTTCACGTCCGGGACTACGAAACTATGAAATGGGGTCGTTATATGAAGACAGGCCAGAAATCGCCTTCGGTTGTAAAAAGGTTGCTGCGAGGACTCGCCGTGGTGATCGGAGGCTTCATTACCGCTTACGGACTCGAAGCCGTATTAATCCCGAACAACGTATCCGACGGCGGCGTGACGGGCTTAAGCATCGTGGGGTCGCAGCTGATCGGACTGCCGTTGGGACTTCTGATCGCGGCGCTGAACGTTCCCTTCATCTTTCTGGGGTATAAGCAAATCGGCAAAAGCTTCGCGATCTACTCTGTGCTCGGCATCGCTTCGCTCGCCGTCGGCACGGTCCTTATGCATCACATCCCGACCATCATCGAAGGAGACACCCTTCTGATCACTGTCGTCGGCGGCATTATTATCGGCTTCGGGATGGGTTTGGCTTTACGGAACGGCGGCGCGTTGGATGGGATCGATATGTTAGCCGTGCTTCTCTCCCGCAAATTGCCATTCGGCACCAGCGATCTCATCTTATTTTTGAACTTGTTCGTGTTTATCGTCGTCTCGACTGTCTTCGGCCTGCAAGGGGCGATCTTGTCGGGCATCGCCTACTTCATCGCCTCCAAAGTCATACATATCGTGGAGGAAGGCTTGAGCGGAGCGAAGACGTTCAAGATCATCACCAAGCATCCCGAGGTCATGGTCGAGACCATTCGCGACCGATTAGGGCGCGGCGCGACCTACAATCTCGTCGAAGGCGGCTACTCCAACGAACAGTTCAAAGAAATCAATTGCGTCATTAACCGGCTGGAAGAAAGCAAGATGAAGGAAATTATCGAGGAGATCGATCCGAACGCCTTCGTCATGGTATATGACGTCGCCGAAGTGAAGGGCGGCAACTTCAAGAAACACGATATTCATTAGGAAATTAGGCCATGGAAAAGAGTTCAGCCGCAGGACGCCGGCTGGACTCTTTTTGCATAAACCCGGCCCCGCTTCGCTACGTATATAACTGGTATGAACTGGAATAAGAGTCATTGACGGAGGGAAATCATGAAGAGAGAATATATGTGGATCGGGTCGCTGTTTCTGGCCGTATTGCTCCTCTCGCAGCTCATCCATACGCGTTGGAATGAGAACCGAGCTTCCGAGGAGGCCATGATCGATGAACAGGCTTGGGCCGTCAGCCCCGTCTTTCAAGTCGGCGATCAGACGATGATCGGCCAACCATCGAAAATCGGCATTATGGATCCTGCTATGATTGCAGGAAAACAGATGGGGATTCATTGGTTTCTGTGGGGTGAGCCCGAGGAGTTGGTGAGCAAGTCGTTCGCATTAACGGCGCGAACGCAAGGATCGGAACCCATCTCCATCGTTAAAAATAGCGCGATCGCCTACGGTACGGATGGAGCGGATGCACAGGTTCCTACCCTCATTACCATCCCGTCCCCCGGGACGTGGAAGTTCGATGCGTATGTCGGCGGCGCATTATTCGGCAGCATTGTAATTGAAGTGCTCGCCGCCGAATGACGGGGTTGAACCGGCGGGTGTTCGAATGGACCGTTATGCTGCGATCCAAAGACTAAGGAGCATTCGGACAGCCAAGAAGAGAGCGGGGTTGTGTTTCTGCAATTACACTCGGCTTATTTGTTGTGCCCACTACCCCTATTGCCGTAATGAATGGCGGAGGAAGCATCCGGCATTGCATTTGGCGATCCCTCGTTAATGGACAAACGTTCTATATAATTGTTGCTTGAAATGGTCGTAAAAAGCTCCCGTCTCAGAGCGAACGAGACGGGAGCTTCCTGCCTACGATAGGCCTTATTCGCGGGGCTTCCCGGCGATAACGACGCCGCCTTCTCCCACTGCGACGAATTGCCGACCGTCCCAAAGGACATCGCGAAGATCCGCCTTTACCGGTACGGACATTTTTGTCCATTTTTTTCGGTCTTCATTCAAATAAATCCCTTTTCGGCCAACAGCGGCAACGACGCCTTGCGGATTCACGGCCAGCGCCCCGAATTGCGGAGCATCTTCGACACCCTCCACTGAAGGCGTCCATGTTATCCCGTCGTACGATACGTATAGAGACCCCCCGTAAATGCCGACGAACCGGTTGCCGTCCCATATGGCTTTTTCGATTGCGCCGACGGTGCTCTTCGTTGGTTTCCATGCGATGCCGTCGGCGGAAACGTAGTTCGTGTCTCCCGAATAGCCGATCCATCGTTGGGTAGCGCTAACCGCAGTCGGAACCGCCTGCACGCCCGGCAACGGCGCCCACGTCTTGCCGGCGTCGTAACTGATGTACCCTTTCCCGCCGCCGAACAACCGCAACGATCGGCTGATGGCTGCGGAGCCGTCGATATCGTCCAAGGGAATGCCCTGAACGTTCGTCAACTGTCCGTCGGCGAATGCATATGCGACACGTTCCAACATTCCATCGCCTTTCCAATACCCCGTCATGAGAGCCGTTCCGGCGGTGCCCGACAATTCGTACAGGTCGTTGCCGTCCGCGATTGTGTCACTATCGACCGCACTCCACGACTGCAGATCCGTGGAGACGCTTAGCGTTCCGTTCCCAGCAACCAAATACGTTCCGTTTACATGCTCGATACCGTACAGGTCGCCCATCGTGCCGGCCGCCTCCAGCTTCCACGTTTCATCCAGACCTGCCGCGGTGCGGATCGTGCCTACCTCGCCGACGGCAATATAGGAGCCGCCGGATTTCATGATCGCGTTGATATTGCTTCGAAGCCCCTTGTACTGAACATAAAAAAGCGGGTTCTCATTAACGGATCCGTTGAACGGGGTCTTATTTTCCCACGTGCTTCCGTCCGTCGACAGCAGGATCGTCCCGTAATGGCCAACAGCGATAAATTGTGCGCCGTCCCACGTGACGCCGTTGACGGAGGACAAACCCCGGAGCTTCGATTGTCGCTCCCACGTTACCCCGTCCGACGAAGAAAAGAGGGTTCCGCTTATCGGTCGCCCCGTCCCTGCGCGGCCATCCCATCCGACCGCGACGATGTTCTCTCCGTTCTCAGCCACATCGTGAATCGATCCGCCCAACTCTATATCGCGGAAGGTCCAGGTCGTCGCATCCGGCGAATAGAAGATGCCGTCCCCATGCACGGCGATCCAACTTCCTTTGAACTTTGATAGCTGGGCCGTCCCCATAATGGTGCTCATCACTTTCGAAGTCGGCATCGGCGCCAATTTCCAATTCGATCCGTCGGAAGAAGCGGCGGATACAAAATAATGACCCATTCTGCCGACGGCAACAAATTGCCTACCGTCCCACACAACGTCGTGCCAAAAAACCGCTTCCGACCGCAAATCAAACGGTTCGTTGGTTATAGAGCTCGGGAAAAATTGTCTCGGCGCAAACTTCCCCTGCGACACGACCGTCCGCCAGGTAAGTCCGTCCTTCGTATATGCGATAACTCCGTCGCCGGCCACGACGGCGATGTTCCCGTTCGACGCCGTGGACGTCAAATGAGCGGCGACCGGGAACGGAACGAGATCCCATGTTCCTTCGGTGTCGGAGCGAAATACCGCGGCGTTGTCCCCGACGGCGATGCGGACACCGCCGGCAAGCTCGACCACGGCATGCAGCGCTGCGTGCTGTTTGCCTTGCACGAGCGACCACGTCCAATCGTTGGATGCGGCGGATGCCGACGAGGCGAGCGGCGCCGTGCTCGCCGTTAGCGAAAAGACGACGACGAATACGAGAAAACGAAAAATCCCCTTCAATTCAGTTCCCTCCAGGAGTAAAGTCCTGGTATATTTTCTGCAATCCAGTCAAATATTCCTGCCGTATTGCCGTTAATATTAATTGAACGACGGGTACGATCGCTCCACATCACAAGACGGCAGCCTCACACACTGGCCGGCTGCCTTTGTTCATTGATCATTTTCACTAGAAGGTATCAGTAATGAGGGGATGCCCAGCGGCAGTGCCATGTAGATCGCCGCGGATATTGACGTCGATTATGCGGTTCCATTCATCGATCTTCAAGGCTTGCAAGGGCGAGAGCGGCATCACGCCAGCATTGCCGAACCTGCTCTTCGCCAAGCGGATGACCGCCTCCATCTCCATTGATTACTAGTAAAAAGTTGCCGCGCCGCTACTCTTCCCGATAGAGCACCATGCCCGCATGGTACAGTACCCCGTCGCGAAAGTCGCCGTCGGCCGTGAACCCCGTATCATCCACATATTCGATATGGTCGCCTTCGACCGTATAATGGCCCTGATAGGCGCTTTTACGGTTTCCGCGTGCCTCGTCGTACCGACCGTTCGGCAGCAGCTCATGCCGGATATATCCGTCTTTCGTCACCCACATGCCGACATAGGGATGCGGGGCTTCGTTTCTGTTATTCATCCTATCCTCTCCTTTTGCGTTCGAATCCCGGAATAACGGCTCATCTTGACAGGACTGCAGCGTCATGGCGCTAAGCAGTATGACAAGTACTATGATTTTGGTCGACATGTCGCCGCCTCCTTACCAGACTGAGCGCTTGATACCATTTAATTATGGCGCCGCTCGAAGGAAAAACGGTAGCCTGATGATACGCTGCTATTGCCTAATCCTCCAGAAGATCATATTGTTAAGATCATGAGGTCGAAAAACCGGGAGGCGATAAGAATGGATGAAAGGTCCGTAAAGCGGAGTGGAGAATTGGTGCGGGTGATCGAACGGTTTGCGAAACAGGACGGTACACATGAGACGGCGATTCCCGCCTTGCGCTTTATTCGTGCGTCCCGGATATCGGAACCAGTTTATTCCGTCTATGAGCCCTCTCTTTGCATCGTCGCGCAGGGCTCGAAGGTTGTCATGATGGGGCAAGAGAGTTACCAGTACGATCCCGACAGTTATTTAACAGCATCCGTGCATTTGCCGATTACAGGGCAAGTCGTGGAGGCTTCGCAAGGGGCGCCGTATTTAAGCCTACAGTTAAAATTTGATATGAACCAAATCCTAGATGTCATACAAGCCTCCGAACATGCCGTAAGAATCAAACGCGAATCCGGACGCGGCCTGGTGATAAGCCGAATGAACGGAACGCTTCACGATGCCGTGTTGCGACTTGTCAAGTTGCTGGAGACGCCGCAAGACATTCCGGTGCTTGCGCCTTATGCAATACGCGAGATCATCTACCGGGTTCTTCAGGATGAACAAAATGCTGTCCTTAAGCAGTTTGCATTAATCGGCAGCCATGCGCAGCGGATCGCAAAGGTGATTGAGCGGCTTAACCGCGACTTCGCATTGCCTCTGCACGTTGATGAATTAGCAAAGGAAGCTCGCATGAGTGCCTCGTCCTTGTATAGTTACTTCAAGGAAGTAACGGGAATGAGCCCGATACAATACCAAAAACAGATTAGGCTGCAAGAGGCGCGTCGGTTGCTCCTCTCCGAAACGATAGAAGCGGCCGAGGCTGCGTTTCAGGTCGGCTACGAAAGTCCCTCGCATTTTAGCCGCGAATATGCCCGTATATTTGGTCTGCCCCCGGTCAGGGACATCCGGCGTTTTCGAGCTGCAGCGCTTACCGGGGAGACCGTTTCATAAGGACAAGGCGAACCATGACAAATCGGTTACCAGGACCGATTGAACTATTGGGTACGTGAGCTCCAGAAGATACGACCGTCTTCCGTCGTTCCCCTATCGGGGTAATATTTGGGGTTGTCGTTTTGCTCAGCGATGGCTTCTCTAAAGTGCCACTACAAATCTGAGCCTATAGATGTAAGATTGACAGGAGGATTTATGATTGGGACAGCTAGCAGGAGTCGTTCTAATATCCTACGTACACGTATGTATAATTCGTAAGAGCGTACTTTGGATTCGTAACTAGACTTGCCGTAGCTTTCTACTTTTTTTGCAGATTTGTTTTAGTGTATTATTATGTTTTTCAAATGTCTGAAGCAATATCTTAGTCCTTTTAATCATTTGGCGGAGCTAAAAAAAGACTCGACGGCAGCCACGATCGGCTGCCGTTGTTCGTTGAAATAACTGTGCAGTAGAGTTTCAGTTTTTTTGAAAATAAGAGCACTTGTAAATAGCAACTATTTTGTATCGGTTACGTCATAATGAAGAGGGGGGATATAATGAAATGGGTACTTGTATTGTTTTTGTCCATTTTTATTTTTACTGCTTGTAGCCCGACCCCGGACAAAAATCTCGGCAAAGTTAACAATGAGTCACATACAGAAATAACGGCAGACGAGACAGCGGATGAATTCATTACCAAAAAAGGATATGAAGTGATCGGCGATGCATCCCAGCAGTCGTCATATGTACTCGAAAAAGAGATGCTTCGGGAGATGCCTTACAACATGTACTGGAGTGTTCAAGATGCCAACCCTACAGATTTCCTGGGTAAGGAAATTGCGACGATCGGTTTCGAGGTGAGAAATCATCCGCTACAGGAGATTTACGATTCGACTGCGATGATATTCGTCATGTTAGCGGAAGGAAAAGCCATAGGAGGTTACTCATGGCCAAAAAAGGAAGGCTTAGCCGGCTGGGTATATACTGTGGACGGGAAAACTTTAGAGGAAAAGACAGGGTTGACATACGGCCAGTGGCTTGACGATTGGCAAAGTAAATGGAATAAATAAGGCTGCCAACGGCTAATGAAATTATGGGTATAAAATGTGGCGATGTACGCCCGCCCCATACCTATGCTAACGGTGACGTAAGCGCGGCGATGGAACCGATCCATCGCCTTTGTTGCGTACATCTAGTTATGGTTTATCATCCATAAATTCACATATATCTGGGAGTGAGAAGATGGGGGTTACCTCGAAACGCATCGGAATAATCATTGGTGTTCTTTTTGCCATCTGCGCAGTGGGAGGTACGATGGCATTCAAAAGCACATTTGCCGAAAGCATTTTGAATCAATTGACTACAAAAGCCCCTGACTATCCTAAAAATAAAAACGGGCTGACATACGGTTTCGCAATCGATGCCCCTTCGGTTGAAACGCTGCCTGACTTAATTCATGCAGGAAGCGTGGATGGCACTGCAGGATATTTGCTGAAAAAAGATTATCTCAGTGGGTGTGGTTGTACTGTCCCGCTGTATGACGTTCATGGAAAAACCATAATTGGTTCTTATCATATTGGCGTTATGGATCAAGTCTACCCAACAAATGAAAATGGACAGACTTACGGTTCTGCCGCAGACGCTAATTCTCTTACCTCTCATGGAACCCCTGGGACGGAACCTGATTTAATTCGTGCAGTGGGTGTAGATGGCACTTCGGGATATGTGCTGAAAAAGGATTTAGACGGTGAACTGCCAAAAAAACCCGAGGAGGCACTGGCTATACAAAGGAGTAGACCACCGGGTGGTCGAGATATTCCACTGTATGATGTCGACGGCGAAACCGTAATTGGCGTGTTTCATATTGTCGGGGATTAATGGAATCATTGTATTATAGAAGTATTGAGGTCATTTGACAGACATATTTATATGCCCTGGAGATCAATAATGGAGTTTTATAATGCACCGCCGCCGCGTCGATAAGCGGCGGCGGATCGCGAACTCTTACCTTGCGACCTTCTGGCGTTCCTTCAGCGCGCGCTGGATATCGCGCTGCGCGTCTTTCTTCGCGGCCGACTCGCGCTTGTCATAGTTCTTCTTGCCTTTGCCCAGCCCGATCAGCATCTTGGCGAAGCCGTTCTTCAGATACACCTTGAGCGGCACGATTGTGTAGCCCTCTTGCTTCGACAGCCCGAGCAGCTTCGCGATCTCCTTCTTATGCAGAAGCAGCTTGCGCGCCCGGGTCGGATCCGTCGGGTTGAACCGGTTGCCCTGCTCGAACGGCGAAATATGCATGTTGTGTACGAACGCTTCCCCGTTGCGAATCGTGGCGAACGCATCCGAGATGTTCGCCTTCCCGCCTCGCAGCGACTTGATCTCGGTGCCGGTCAGCACGAGTCCCGCCTCGTAGGTTTCTTCGATGAAGTAGTCATGCGACGATTTGCGATTTTGGGCCAGCAGCTTATCGTCGTTCTTCTTCTTCGCCATGCGAGACGCACCTCCGCGCAATGTTCGGTAGTACTTCATCATACCAACAGCGGCCCGCGAAATCAAGATTCCCGGTTACGTCCACGCATAGCGGTACACGGCGGCGCTGAGCGGACGCCCAAGACGAATGACGTAGTCGCCGGCCGGTCCCGGTTCGACGAGCGCTTCTTCCGCGTCGTCGGCCGCGGTCGGCTCTCCGCCTTCGACGACGCAGACCGTCGAAAGCCTCAGCTTCCGTCCCTTCGCGTCCCGCAGGCGGAACCGACCCTTCGGCGCGTCGTTGTACTCGCGAACGACGAGCAGAAACCCGCCGCCGTCGTTCGCGATCGACTGCAGCCCGCTCCAGCTCGTGCCCGTAGGCTCTTCGCCGATCGGCGCGATCAGCCCCGAGACAATGTCCCGATGCAGCGGACGGATGCGCCGAATGCACGCCTCAAGGCGCGCCGCGTCGTCCTCCGGCAAGGAGGACAGCTCCATCCATGCGAGCGGATTCGAGAACGCGACGATCAAGAACGCGTAGCCGATGCCGCACCGGCTCGGCGCAAGCGGATCCGACTTGTCGTACGCTTCCCGGTTTCGACGGACGTTCAGAAACTCCATCTGCAGCCGCTGCGCCGGGAAATAGGCGCTGAGCTTCCATAGGTTCCGGAACGTCCAATGCGGGTAATAGTTGCTCCAGTCGGTATACCGATTCTCCAAGAACAGTCCTCCGTACTGCACCCTGCCGAAATAACCGAGCCGCACCTCCGACGTCGTGTCGAGATTGAAATAGACGTCCCCGCCGCTATGGCGGACGACGGCCTGCATCATGCCGACTAGATTTTCTTCCGCTGCCTTCGAGGTCAAGCGAATGCCGTCGAGCTTGAAATAGCGCACCGCGAATCGATCGTACAAGCGAATGAGCTGCTCGGCATCCCTTCTCCAATGACGGAACTCGTCCGAGCCGTCGGGGGAAAACCAGAGCCCCAGCTCGACGCCTGACTCTCGAGCGCGCCGGACGACCGGTTCCAACCCGCGGGGGAACCGCTCCGGATGCACGTCCCAAAACCCGTCGTCTTGGCTGTAGTAATCGCCCCAGCGACCGCCTGGCGCGACGGAGTTGCTCGTCGCTCCCTTCTGCCACCCGTCGTCGATCTGGACGTGCGTAATGCCCAAGGCGCGCGCCTCATCGATCTCGCGAACGATGAACGCTTCGTTGACGCGTCCGTCTCTGGACCGATCTCCCCACGTATTGCTCATCAGAAACACGTCCCGCTCCGGACGAGGGACCCTCAGCTTGTCATGGTACGTCCGCATCAGACGGAGACGCTCGTATTCGCTACCGTCATACGCGCCGACAGCCGTACCGTAGAACGATAGATACCTGTCTTCCTCCAAATCTTCTTCCGCTGCTCCGCCCCCGACGACCGTCAAATACGTGCCTTCAAAACGGAAGTCCTCCCCCGCGTCGCGCAGCTGCGCGAGCGCCGTCGGACTTTCCTTCACGATCAGCAAGCCGCCCGGAGAGAGGTTCTTCTCCAGGAAGAGAAGATTGCCGCGAAGGCTTCGCCGCTCGTTCGGGTACAGCAAGCCGTCTTCTTCGCTCGTCAGGTTGTTGTTCGTATCCGTCCGATCGCGCAACGAGACGCTTCGCCACCGGCAGTGCAGCTCGCGAAGCGCATAACCGTCGATCGACTCGCGTCGCTCAGCGACGACGCCGGCCTCCGGGTTGTTCGCGTCGAGCCGCATGCCGCCGACGGTCGCGAGCGCCGCTTCCCTCCGCCCGATTCGCAGCCGCTCGCCCAGCGGAGCCTCCCCGGGGGCAAGGCGCTTCGCCTGAAGCTCTTGCCGAAGCACGGCCGCCCCCGGATACACCCGGAACACGACGCGAAGAGCGACGCGCTTCCTCTCGTATAGCATCGTCAGCTCCGCCCGTAAGTGAGGCGCCGCGATGCCGCAGTCGTCGTCGACGAGCGCGCGTACGAACATCCCGTCCGCCTCCGCCGGCAGCCACGGCACGTCGAACAACGGCCGGCGTCCGCCGCCGACCCATTCGTCGCCGTTCCCCTCGTTCCTAAGCGAGACCGACAACGGGCGGCCCGTCGACAAGTCGATGACGCGCGCGATCCTCCCGTTCCCGATTTCCATACGCCCGTCTTCGGCCGCGCGTACATAACAATCCTCGAATGCAGCTTCCAAGCGCCTTCCCCCTCGCACGCGATTGTTGTATCTTATATACACGATAGAGCGAGAAGAGCGGCCATTCAATCCGATGTTTTGGAGAAACGGTGGTAATTTATTGTGCAACGCATCTATGGATTCAAATACGAAGACGTCCATCTGCCCCCGTTGTTTCGATTGGAGACGATCGGCAGGCAGACCGTGTCCGACGCGGGCTACGACTGGGACGGGACGCGCCGGCCGGGAGACAGCGTCATCCTGCAATATACATTGGAAGGGAACGGTTCGCTGTTGTTCGAAGGGCGCCGGTACGACGTCCCCCGGGGCTCGGCCTTCCTGGCGACCGTTCCGGGGAGGCATCGTTACTTCTTCGAAGGGGGGGAGGAACGACCGTGGAGTTTTCTGTGGATTCGTCTGCAAGGAGTGCATACGCGGGCGCTGTGGTCCGAGTGGCAACGCACGATAGGCCCCGTCGTCGCGTTCCCTAGGGAAGCGCCGGCGTTCCGCTTGCTGCATCGCTTATACGAAGACGCGGCGGCGCAGTCGCTGGACGATGCGTATACGCTGTCGCTTCGGTTGTACGAATGGATCGTCGCCTTGCAGAAGCAGCTTCGCGCCGGCTCGGCCGCAGGGGGCGACATTCCGCCGGAATATCAAGCCATCTACCGATGGATGCTTGCGGAATACCGTTCGTCGCCGACGCTCGACGAGCTGGCGGCCCGACTGAACGTGTCGAAGCATCACTTCTGCAAGCGCTTCGCGCACTGGTACGGGCTCCCGCCGATGCAGCTGCTTCGCAAGCGCAAGGTCGAGGAGGCGTCGCGGCTGCTTCGCCAAAGCGGGATGCCGATCGGCGAGATCGCGGCGTACTGCGGCTTCGAGAGCGTCAGCTACTTCGGCAAGGCGTTCCGTCAGCTCGCGGGATGCTCGCCTACGGAATTCCGGGAAGCGTCCGGAGAAGGCGCGGTCGACGCGCTTACGCTGCTGTGAGCGTTCCTGGCGTCGGCGCCTTCGACACGCGGCGGCCTGCTCTACTCCATCCGCGACTCCTTCCAGAGACGGCTCGCCGCGTTCCGATCCGCGACTTGCAGCTTATTCAAGATCGTGGAGATGTTGTTCGCCACCGTCTTGGCGCTGATGAACAGACGCGAGGCGATCTGCGCGTTCGTCTCCCCTTCGGCGATGCGCGCCAAGATGGCCGTCTCCCGCTTCGACAGCTCGGCCAGCGCCGGATGCTCCGGCCGAGCGGCCGTCTTAGGCGCCGCGAAGTAATGAATCATCCGCGACGCGATATCCGCGCTGAACACCGCCCCGCCGCTCCCTACCATACGGATCGAATGCAGCAGCTCCGGTTCGTCGGCATCCTTCAGCACATATCCTTTCGCTCCGGCGCGCATGGCCGTGAACACGGACTGATCGTCCTGGAACATGGTGAGCACCAAGATTTCCACGCTCGGATACCGCTCCTTAATGAGGCGGGTCGCCTCGATGCCGTTCAAGCCGGGCATGCGAATGTCCATTAAGATGACGTCCGGCTGCAGCGCGGCGGCAAGCTCCAGCGCTTCGTCGCCGGTCGACGCTTCTCCTACGACGGCCAAGTCCTCTGTCGTGCCGAGCAAGTTGCGCACGCCGCTCCGAAACAACGGATGATCGTCGGCGATGACGATTCTCAACTTCAAGCACCCCTTCCATCTTCGAACGGTAGCACGGCGCGCACCAACGTACCGCCTTGTGCCGAGCGTTCGATCGCGCATTGGCCGCCCAGCTCGGCGGTTCGTTCGCGAATCGACTGCCGGCCGATTCCGCCTTTGCCGGCGGAGTAGGCGGGATCCGCCGTTCCGGCGACAGCGCCGCTAGCGATGCCGTCGTCCTCGATCTCCACCGTCAATCGCCCATCGTCCCGCACCTCCAGGCGCACCGTGCACGCGGTCGCACGCGTATGCTTCACGACGTTCACGACCGACTCGACGACGATGCGATAGGCCGCCACCTCGACCGCGGCGGGCAGCGCCGGCAGCGCCTCGGGCGCGCGGACCTCGATGCGCAGCGGCTCGGCCCCCTCTTCTTCCGCCAGTAGCAGCGCGGGCTTAGACAGCTCGTGAACTCGCTCCCCGATCGCCCCGATCAACCCGAGCTCGTCTAAGGCAGGCGGCCGCAAATCATGAACCATCGTGCGGATTTCGCCGACGGTCGAGCGAATGACCTGGCGAAGGTCCTCCAGCATGTCGATGGCGACGGCGGGCTGCTTCTCGACGTATTTCCGGGCAGTAGCCGCATTGAGCGCCAACGCGGCCAACTTAGGTGCGAGATCGTCATGCAGATTGTTCCGAATGCGGCGGCGCTCTTCCTCCCGCGCAAGCACCAGCTTCTCCCGCGAGAGCTGCAGGTCCTTCGCCAACAGCTTCATCCCCAGCGTCATATTCACGTTCTCGACGATCGGACCGGCCTGCCGAAGCAGCACATCGAGAAACTTGCGGTCCTCGGCGTCGAAGCGCTCCCCCGGAGAGCGCTCGGCGATGTACAACGTGCCGAGCCGCTCCCCCCGATGAAGAACGGGGTAGGCATACCTCTCGCAGTCGGCCGATTCCCCCGCCGACGCGACAAACCGCTCCTGTCCGCCGTCCCCGACGCCGATCGAGAGACCCGCATAAGGAACGCGAAGCGCCTCCTTCACGGTGCGCACGATCGCGTCGAGCATCGCCTCCGGCGGCAGCGGACGGATGAGCTGGTCGCCTAGCTCGAGGAGCACGGCGTACGGATCGTCGTGGCGGCCTTTCATGAACCGATGGATTCGTCGCTGAAGCCACTCCTTGAGCGGCGCGAACAGGGCGGCAACGACGGCGGTCGACAGCAGCGACACGACGAAATTATCCTTCGCGTGGAACAATCGGCCCAAATAGATCACGACGACGGTATACAGCACGACGACGCAGACGGTCAGCGCCGCATAGACGAGAGTGCGGTTCACGAGCGGATCGATATTCCAGAGACGCCGGCGCAGCACCGCGATCGTCAGCGTGATCGGAATCGCCGTCAGCGACGCGTTCAGAATCGCGTTCAAGTATAGATACGCCGTCGCGGAGCCGTCGTGAAGCGCGGGATCGAACAGGATGCTCATCACGAGAAACCCGACGACCCCGATCGACACCCCGTACACGACCCACTTCGTTCGCTGCCGCTCGACCGGCGGAGACACGTTCCGGAACCGATGAACCTGCGAGTAGATCAGAATGCCCGTCGAGCCGACGTACCACAGCAGCTGCACAACCTCCGACACATGCAGCAGTTCCCAAGTCCGGCCGCGATTCAGGAATTGAACAACGTCCACGGCGACGATCAAGAAGAACACGTAAAGAGTCCACCTTGGGACGAAGTAGCCGTCGGGAAACAGAAAGAAGAACAACGACAACGTGATCCAGCCCAGCATGGCGATCAGCATGAACGACTGCTCCGCGAACGGGCTAGCCTGAGAGGCGACCGCCGCCAGCGACGGGAACGACGTGCCGAAGGATACCATCGCGACGGCGGCCAGCAGACTCATCGGCTGACGCGCCCCTTTCCAAAGCAAGATCGCGCCCGATGCGTAGAACGCGAACGTAAACGAGCAATCGATCGCCACGAACAGCAGGGCATAGCTTTCCAAGGCAAACCCTTGCCCCGCCGCCGGGAACGTCATCGCGGGCACGATGTCCCCGCATCCTCGGACGAGGCAAGTTTCTACTAACGCCGTGTAATAGCGAGGAATGCTCCCGACATACATGCCCATGACCGCGACGCAGAACGCAACGGCGAGCAGCAGCGGGCCGGCACTCTTCCGATCGATCCTATCCCACCCACACCACGCCATTCCCGACACGCCTTCCGTTCGCAGGATTTAGCTCTAATTATAGAGGTCCGCACCAGTTCTTGAATACGGCTTTCCGTCACTTCCCGCCAATCTCCTTCTTCTCTCCCGAAAATGCTCCCGTCTTCCCGAAACATCGGGAATTCCCTGCTCTAGTTCGCGGGAATTCCCGCGCCGTACGATAAGACGCGAAGCGATGAACAATCGCGAGATCTCATTTTCGGAGGGAAATAAAAATGAATGTACAACAAGTGATCCGTTGGTTAGGCATGATTTGCATCTTGGCGGGCATCGCGCGCATCGGCATGACGCCGACCGCGATCGTCTGGGGAACGGATAGTCCGCAGGAGCTGACCTTCGGCTTCATCGCCTGCGTGTTGATGTCGGTCGGCACGATCGGCGCGTATTTGGTCCAATCCCGCGAAACCGGGGCGATCGGCTTCATTGCGGTGCTCGCGATCATCGTCGCGAATATCGTGACGACCGCGATGGTATGGTCGGCGTTCGTCTTCGGCGCCGGCGGTCCGATGCCGGAAGGCGTGATGGTCGACATCTCGCGAATGATCAACATGGTCGGCATGATGCTCGGCACGCTCGTCTTCGCGGTGGTGACGTTCCGAGCGAAGGTGTTCCCGCGTTGGGTGCCGGGCTTGATGGCGCTGATGCTGCTTACCATCTTCCTCCCGATCGGGGACAACCAGTATTTCGCCGCGTTTTGGGGAATCTCGTATGTCGGCATGGGGTACTGCATCTGGGCCGGGAAGCTGAACCAAGCGGCCTTGCAACGGACCGATTCCTTGAGCGCCTGATTACCTTATCGACGCGGAAAGAAGCGGCATCCGCATTAGGATGCCGCTTCTAGTTTACGCGCCCGTCATTCGATCGGCGAGCGCCATCGCGGCGACGTAACCGGAGCTCCAGGCCCATTGCAGGTTGTAGCCGCCGCAATCGCCGTCCACGTCCATTACCTCGCCGCACAAGTAGAGCCCCGGCACAAGCTTCGACTCCAGCGTGCCCGGCGTGAGCTCCGTCGTATCGATGCCGCCGGCCGTCGTTTGCGCATTCGCGAAGCCGTTCGTATCCAGCACGGGGAAGTCCCATTGCTTCATGAGCCGATACAACGTTTTCTTCGTCTTCCAAGATAGATCCTGACAGAGCAAATTCTGCTCCTGATCGATCCCCGCCTCCTTCAGCAGGACGGGAATCAGCTTCTTGTTCAGGATGCCGATGAAGGACGCCGCGACCGTGCGGTGTCCGAACATGCCCCAATGCGTATCGAGAAAATCGACGACCTCTTCCTCCGTGCGATCCGGCATCAGCTCCAGCGACAGAAAGACTTGATCCCCTTGCGCGAGGCGATGCGCCGCCTTCCGGCTGAGCTGGAGAATCGGCGGGCCGGAGGCGCCGTAGTCCGTAAACAAGATTTCCCCGTATTCGCTGCGAATGCACTCGCCGTTCACGACGATGTGGCCCAGCCCCTCGAACTTCACGCCGGACAGCTCCTTCAAATACGGATAATCCAGCTTCAGCTGCACGATGCCCGGCACCGGATGGATGAGCGTGTGTCCGAGCCGCTGCGCCAACGAATAGCCGGAGCCGTCCGTCCCGGTTTTCGGCGCGGTCAGTCCGCCCGTGCAGAGGAACAGATAATCGCTGGTGTACACGACCGGTCCGTCGGTCTCGGACTGGCAAGAGATCGTGAAGCGCGGATGACCCGCCGACACGGACACGTCCAACACCTTGGTCTTGAAGTAGATCGGAACGTCCCGATCCTCCAGCGCGATGCGGAAGATCTCCAGCACCGACGCCGCCTGCAGCGACATCGGGTACATCCGGCCGTTCTCGATGGCGACCAGCGGCAAGCCGAGCGCGTTGAAAAATTCGACCGTCTGCCGGACCCCGAATTGCTTCAGCACGGGCAGCGGGAAGTCCGCTTGGCTGCTATGATATTTATGCGACAGCGCGACCGTCTCGTCCGATCCGTTCAACGTAGATTGGTTCGTAATATTGCAGCGGCCGTTGCCGGTCGTCAATACCTTCTTCCCGACCCGGTCGTTGCTCTCGACGATGCCGACGTCGATCCCGAGATCGCGCGCCGTGACGGCGGCCATGAGGCCGGAAGCGCCCGCACCGATGATGAACAATTCATGGTGCTTGCTGGACGGAGATTCTTTCATATGCGTCGAATGCATTCCTTTTTCCAATAGATTCACTTGTTTATGCTTCTCCCGAGCGCCATCGCGGCCGCATACCCGGAGCTCCAGGCCCATTGCAGATTGTAGCCGCCGAAGTCGCCGTCGACGTCCATCACCTCGCCGGCCAAGTACAGCCCCGGCACGAGCTTGGACTCCAGCGTATCCGCATGGATCTCCTTCGTCGCGATGCCGCCGGCGGTGGCCTGCGCGTTCTCGAAGCTGTGGGTGCCGGTCACTTTGAAGTCCCATCGCTTCAATAGTTTATAGAAGATGCCCTTCGTCTTCCACGAGAGATCCTGGCAGAGCAGGTCCGGCTCTTGGTCGATGCCCGCTTCCTTCAAGAGGACCGGTACCAGCTTCTTATGGAGGAACCCGACGAACGACTCCGGCACCGCCCGATGCGCGAACGTTCCCCAGTTCATCTCCAGAAATTCGACGACCTCTTCCTCCGAGCGGCCCGGCATCAGATCGACGGATACCGTCACCTTATCCCCTCTCGCGAGATGCACGGCGGCGATCCGGCTGAGCTGCAGAATCGGCGGACCGGAGAGGCCGTATTCGGCGAAGTGGATTTCGCCGGATTCGCTGCGCAGGACTTGACCGTTCACCAGAATATGAGCTCGCCCCTGCAGCTTGATGCCGGACAACGCCTTCAGATGCGGGTAATCTACCCTCAGCTGCACGATCGCCGGCAGCGGCTCGATCAGGGTATGCCCCAGCCGCTCGGCGAACGAATACCCGGAACCGTCCGTGCCCGCGTTCGGTCCGGTCAGACCGCCCGTGCACAGAAACAGGTAATCGCTCGTATACACCGCTTGCTCCTCGGTTTCGGTTCGGCACACCATCGTAAACCGCGGGCTCTCCTCCAATACGGTGATTTCCGCGACTTTGCGGTTCAAGTACACCGGAACGTCTCGATCCTCAAGCGCTAGCTCGAAGATGTCCAACACCGACGACGCCTGCAGCGACATCGGGTATAGGAAGCCCTCCTTCAGCTTCGTCAGCGGCAGTCCTAACACCTGAAAGAAATCTATCGTGGGGCGGATGCCGAATTGCCGCAGCGCGGGCAGCGGGAAGTCCGGCTGATTGCCGTGGTATTTGCGCAGCAGGGCCTCCGCCTCGTCCGTCCCCGTCGCCGTGGACTCGTTCGTGATGTTGCACCGGCCGTCGCCCGTCATGGCGATCTTCTTGCCGATGCGGTCGTTGCCCTCGAGGACGGCGACGTCGATCCCGAGGTCCCTCGCCGTGACGGCGGCCATGAGTCCTGATGCGCCCGCGCCGATAATGATCAGCGTATGGTGCGCGGAAGTCCGATCCCCATTCATGATTGGCGGAAAACACCCTTCGTCCGATGATTTGATTCCATTATATCATAAGTGTAGACCCCGCTTGACCTCGGCATACGAAGAGGCCCCACCCTGTCGGGTGAGGCCTCGCGCTTGCAGCTTAATTCTTGACTACCGCCCAGAAGCACGGCTTAGGCTCGTGGGAGTCGTTAAACAGCATCGGCCACGTTCTGCGTTCCTTCCCGACGAAATAATCCAGCCACGTATAATCGTCCGCGGCTCCCCAGAACGTTACGCCCGTAATCACATCCTTGTATTCGCGGTACAAGTCGAAGATTTCGCCGTATCGCACGCGCTGCTGCTCGACCATCTCTTCGGTCGGCTCCGTCAGATCCCGGCGCTTGTCGTCGTTCCGGAACATCGGCAGATCGAGCTCCGTAATTTGCAGCTGCAGCCCCAAGGACGCGAACCGCTCGATCGTGATCCGCATCTCCTCGACGGCAGGCTCGTAGATGTTGTAGTGTCCCTGCATGCCGATGCCGTGGAGCGGCGTTCCGCGGTCGAGCAAGCTCTTGACGAGCGTATACATCTTCTCCCGCTTCTCCGGAACCGCCTCGTGGTAATCGTTGTAGAACAGCAGAGCGTTCGGGTCGGCCTCATGCGCATACTCGTACGCTTTCTGGATATAGTCTTCGCCGACGAGCTCGAGCCAGCGGCTGCGGCGCAGCAGGATGTCCGGGTCTTTGTCGTGGATCGCCTCGTTCACGACGTCCCACGCGTAGATCGAGCCGCGGTACCGTCCGACGACGGCGTCGATATGCGACTTCATACGCGACAACAGCAGCTCCCGGGAGGCCGGGCCGCCGTCCTTATCCTCGAACACCCAATCCGGCGTCTGATTATGCCACACGAGCGTGTGCCCCCGCATCCGCATGCCGTGCCGTTTCGCGAAGTCGACGATGCCGTCGGCCTTCTCGAACGTATAGACGCCTTCCTGCGGCTGGATTTCTTCCGGCTTCATATGATTTTCGGCCGTCAGGCTGTTATAGTGGCGCGCGATCAGCGGCCCTGCGGCTTCCAGCGTCGCCGGATTGACCGCGGCGCCGATCGGGAAGCAGTCGGCGAAGGCTTCATGCAACGCGGGAATGTTGTCCTTTTCTACACGGTCACTCATGTTCGATCCCTCCATCGTTAATCTTACATGGCTGCGACGATTATCCCTTGACGCTGCCCATGACAAGCCCTTTCATGAAAAATTTCTGCAAGAACGGATAGAGCACTAATACCGGCAAGGACGCGAGGAACACTTGCGCCGCCTTGAACGTCCGGTCGGACACTTCGTTCATGTCCAGCAGCTCGTTGCCCGACACCGCGTTCAGTTCCGGCGTAATGATGATCGTCTGCAGGTAGCTCTGAAGCGGATAATTCGCCGGCGAGTTCATATAGATCAATCCGTCGAACCAGGAATTCCAGTGATGCACGACGGTAAACAACGTCACCGTCGCGATCGCCGGCAGCGACAGCGGCACGAAGATTTGCCACAGGATCCGCCAATGTCCGGCGCCGTCGATCAACGCGGCCTCTTCGATTTCCTTCGGCAGGTTCCGGAAGAAGTTCATCAGCAGGATGACGTTGAACACCGGGACCGCGCCCGGAAGCACGAGCGCCCAGATCGAATCCAGCAGCCCCGTCTCCTTGATCGTCATGTACGTCGGGATCAAGCCGCCGTTGAACAGCATCGTGACGATGAAGAACCACGCATAAATATGTCGCGTGCGGAACGCCGATCTTTCCTTCGCGAGCGGGTAAGCCGTTAAGACCGTCAGCAGCATGTTGACGCCGAAGCCGAGCGCGACCCGCTCCACCGAGACGAGGAAGCCGTCCAAGAATTCGGGCTTCGACAGCGCGTATTGGTACGAAGAGAGCGTGAAGTCGACCGGCCACAGCTTCACGTAGCCCGCGGCGGCGGCCGCCTTCGAGCTGAAGGAAATCGCCAGCACGTTGATCAGCGGCAGGATGCACGCCAGGGCAGCGAGCAGCAACAGGGTGTAATTGACGACGAGGAATGCTTTGCGACCCATCGAAAGTTTGTGCACGGAAATCCCCCCTTAGAAAACCCGATAGCCGGCGTACGTACTTGCGAGCTTGTTCGACAAGACGATCAATCCGAACGAGATGACCGACTTGAACAAGCCGACCGCGGTCGCTACGCCGTACTGCGCGTCGATCAGACCGATCCGGTAGACGAACGTGTCGATAATATCGCCTGTGCTGTATACCATCGGGCTGTACAGGTTGAACACTTGCTCGAAGCCGGCATTCAACACGTTCCCGAGGCTGAGCACGGTCATCAGCGTAATGATCGGCATCATGCCGGGCAGCGTCACGTGCAGCGTCTGCTTCCAGCGATCCGCGCCGTCGACGACCGCAGCCTCGTACAGGCTCTGGTCGATGCCCGTCAGCGCGGCGAGATAGACGATCGTGCCGTATCCGAAGTGCTTCCACGTATCCGAAATGACGAGCGTATACGGGAACCATCGGTCGTCGCCGAGGAAGAACGTCGGCTCGAAGCCGAAGAGGCCGAGGAATTGATTCACGAGGCCGCTCGAGGGCGACAGGATGTCGATCAGGATACCGCCGAGAATGACCCAAGACAAGAAGTGCGGAAAATAAATGATGGTTTGCACCGTCCGCTTGAAGAAGGCGTTCGCCACTTCGTTAAGCAACAACGCGGCGATGATCGGCACGACCAAGCCGGCGATTATTTTCAATACGGCAATAAATACAGTGTTCCATAGAATGCTGGTGAAGTTCGGCATTTGGAGCATGTACTCAAAATTTTCGAAGCCGATCCATTCGGACCCGAAGATCCCCTTGGCCGGTTTAAAGTTCTGGAACGCGATCACGATGCCGGCGATCGGCACGTAGCTGAAGATCAGCGTGAGGATCACGCCGGGGATTAACATGATGTGCAACGGCATTTCCTGCAGGCTCTTCTTCCAAGACATGATGCCACCTCCTGCTTCCTTGCGAGAATAAAGATGGGGAAAGCCATGAACGCTTTCCCCATCGCACGCGTCACGAGTCGCGCGACCGACGACGCGATTCGTCTATTGCTTGGCGGCCCATTCGTTGACTTCCTTCGTGATTTGCTCCCCGCCCAGGTTCATCCAATCCTGAACGAACTTATCGAAGGTGTCGACCGATTGGCCCATGATGATCTTCGTATACACTTCTTCTTCCATCTGCTGGAGCGAAGCGAGCTTCTCGACCATCGTCGGCGTCGAACCGCCGTAGAAGGCGTCGAGCGTGTAATTGTCGGCTTCGACGTACTGTTCGATGACGTCGAAGCTGCTCGGCGTGCCGAAGATGCGCTCTTGTCCCCAATCCGCGCGGTTGCCCGACTGGTGGGAGATGATCTTGTCGTAATACGTCTTCTCTTCCGTCGTCAGCGTGGAAGGATCCTTCGTTTCCAGCGCCTTCACGACGTTACGATGCGCATTGAGGTTCTTCATCGCCGGCTCCGGTCCGATGAAATTGTACAGGTACACCGGAATGCCGCTCGGGCTAAAGCTGAAGCCTGTATCCGCCGGGGCGTCGGGGGCGAAGCCTTCCATGCTGAGGTTGAGCATCTTGAAGATCGCTTCCGGATGTTTGCTCTCTTTGCTTACGGCGTAGTACAGCTGAACCGGCACCTTGCCCATCGGCATCGCCGCGACTTCGTCCGCGGATACGAGCGCGAACGCCTTCCACTCCGCGTTCGGATCGTTCGTTACGTTGTCCTGGATCACGGCGCCCGGCGAGGACATGCCGCCGTAGAACATGCCGAGCTTGCCGCTGACGACCGACTCGGTCACCTTGGCGCGGTCCTTCACGCCGAACTCCAGATCCAACAGTCCTTCCTTATACATGTCTTGCAGCAGCTTCAGGCCTTCCTTGGCGCCCGGTTGAATGCTGCCGTACACGAGGTTGCCGGAATCCTCCTTCACCCACTTCTGCGGATACGCATGGAAGCCTGCGAAGAAGCCCGCCGTGCCGAAGTGGTTGTCCTTCAGGAACGTCTTGGTGAGCCCGAGGCCGATCGTATCGGCTTGATTGTTGCCGTCCGGATCTTGCGTGACGAACGCTCTCGCGATATGGACGAGGTCATCCATCGTCTTCGGCTCCGGCAAGTTCAGCTTCTGCAGCCAGTCCGTACGCACATGAAGAATCGGGAGACCGTCCACGGCCGATGCCGTCTTCGGGATCGCCATCAAGCGGCCGCCGATCTTCGCCGTGTCGAACGCCTGCTGATCCTGCTGCAGAATTTCCTTGGCCAGCGGCGACGCATATTTCTCGTACAGATCGGTCAAGTCGTACAGCAAGTCGTTATCGGCCAAGTCCGTCAGCTGCTTGTTCGTCAGCCACATAATGTCCGGCAGGTCGCCCGAAGCGATCGATACGTTCATCTTCTGTTCGAATTGCTCGATCGGCACCGTCCACTTGTATTTCAGGTTGATGCCCAGATCGTCTCTGTATGCTCTCGTATAAATATTGTCCTCGATCGTGTCCCCGTTCTCGTACTTGTAGGTAGATTCCGTATATCGCCATGCCGTCACTTCGACGGGCGGCTCGTATTTGGCCGCGATGTCCAGCTCCGCGGGAGCGGCCGGCTGGTTTTCTGCAGGCGCCGGCGTTGCGCTTCCTCCATCGTTCGATCCGCCGCTGTCGCTCGTGCCGGTCGTTCCGCCCGATCCGCATGCCGTCAATGCGAGCATGGCTGCCATGGTCAGGGCGAATGCCGTGTTGGCTTTGCGTTTCATACTCATTGCTCAACCCCCTGTAATCTTATATTGTGCCGTCCTGCTTACAAGTTAATGATAGCGCTTTACAAGGGAAGAAAACTATATTCATCGCTTGACATTCCGATCAGCCGTTTACTTGTTTACGATCGATGCGCGGTAATCCTGGGGCGTCATATTCATCGCCTTCCGGAACGAACGCGTGAAGTTCGTCGCGGTGCCGTATCCGAGCCGTTCCGCGACTTCTTGGATTTTCAAATACGGGTCCTCGAGGAGCCGCTTGGCGCGCGTCATGCGCGCCTCCGCGATATATTCGGACAGGTTGATGCCGGTCACCTGCTTGAACAGCCTCGATAAATACGAGGGATTGAAGAAGGCAAGCTCCGCCAGTCGGACGAGCGAAATCTCGTTCGGATCGTGGAGGTTCGCTTGGATATGCTTCTGGATCGTCGAGACGACCGCATGCGCTCTGCGTTCCTCTTCCTGGTTTTGCAGCTGAAACAACACGCCGCCGACCTTGCCCAAGTAAGCGATCGCGACAGCCCATGATTCATGGTCGGCCGGACGCATCAGCTTGTGCAGCCCGATGGCGGCTGCCGCCTCCTCCGTCAGCTTCCACCGATTCATATAGGAGAGGAAGATGAGCGCGATGGCATAATAGAGCTCCTGCGCCTGCGCGTGATGCATCGTCTCCACGTCCCGCAGCGCGGCCGTCGCCTCGTTCAACGTTCGAACGAACTCGTCCCTCCTGCCGTGCTCGAGCTGTTCCGTCAACAAATCCAGCACGGCCGGACGCACGCGCAATTTGTTGGATTTATGATTATCCGCATCCCGCTCGCTTCCGGCCGCCGCCTGCTTGTCGAGCAGCAGACCGTGCGAGCGGCCGATCCGATAATTCATCAGCATATGAAGCTGGGAGAACCGTTCCGCGGCGCCTCCCCATGCGACGGGGCCGTCGTCCAACACGAGCGACAATTCCGCCTCCGACGATTCTTTGCAAGCGGCCTGCACCAGCTCCAGACTCCCCTTCAAGAACGTCAGCAGCCCGGACCACGAATCGCCTTCCGTCTGCCCGTCGTCGGCGTCCCTAGCCAGCGGCTGCAGCAGCCAGACAAGATCGTATTGCTCGTGCACCAGGTCGACGAAGGCGGCGCGAGGCGAGATATAAGACCGCGCGACGGTTCTTACGCGATAGAGCCGCTTCATCTTGGCCGAATACGTCCCGCAGCCGTTCAAGCCGCTCACCCTGCCGAGCAGCAGCAGAACAGGCTCGTTCGCGCGCAGCGGAACGCCCAGTTCCGCGAACTGCTCCCCGCAGATTTCTCCGGCCTCGATGCGCTCTCGCAGCACGCCGTACAAGAACTCTTTGCGGAGCAGCTCTTGCGCCTTCTCGGATTGTTCCCGGGCCTGCTCGAGCAGCGCTTCCGCGCGCCACTCCGCTTCCATGTCGGCAACCGCTTGGGCGACGGTCTGGATCACCTTATCGTACCCTTCGGTCTTCAGCAGATAATTCACGCAATCGTGTTGAATCGCGGTGTATACATACGAAAATTCATGATATCCGGTCAGGAAGATGACGCGGCACCGCGGCCACTTGGCCCTTATTTTCTCCAGCAGCTGAAGCCCGTCCATCTCCGGCATCCGAATATCGGTCAACACGATGTCGAAGCGCGTCTTCTCGAACAGCTTGATCGCCTCATGCCCCGAATACGCTTTATAGACGTCCAGCTCCAAATCCGGAACCCCTAGCATTACCTCGTACAATCCGTCCGCGATGATCGCTTCGTCGTCGACGACCAGCAATCGGTACATGGTCATCCTCTCCCTTCCGATAATTCGATCGTAATCATCGTCTTCGCGCCGCCCCACGCGCTTCGCGCGATGGACAGCCCGCTGCCGGGCCCGAATTTCAGTCGGATTCGCTGGTGAATATTAATGAGCGCCGTGACTTCTTCCTGCGATTCCATCTCCCGATTGATCCGCTCGATGCCCTCGTCGTCGAGCGACTCGCCGTTGTCCTCCACGATCAGCAGGAGCCTGTTGTCCTCTTTCTCGAATCGGACGTCCAGGCGTCCGGCGGACGCCTTCTTTTCCAACCCGTGCTCGAACGCGTTCTCGATGAGCGGCTGCAGTATGAGCCTCGGCACCATGATGTGCCCCGTCTGTTCGGGAAGTTCCCCGAACGTCACCGTCACGCGGTTGGCGAACCGCATGCCTTGGATTTCGGCGTACACTTTCGCATGCTGTACTTCTTTCCCGAGCGGCACTTCGTCTTTCGTGTTTCGCGTTACGAACTGGAAGTACTCCCCGAGCTGATTGGCGAACCGTTCCACTTGATCGTAATCTCCGAGGCGGGTCATCGTATTGATGATGAAGAAGCTGTTATATAGAAAATGCGGATTGATTTGCGACTGCAGCTGCTTCAGCTCCGCTTTCTGCGTTAGAATTCGCTGCATATACACCTGATCGATCAACGACTTAATGTTGTCGAGCATCGCATTGAATCGGGTATAAATATAATGGAATTCGTCTTTGCTCTCATGTCGGATTTGCACGCTGACGTCGCCCAGCTCTACCTTGCGGAACGCCTTCGCCAACCGGTCCAGCGGCTGGTGAATAAACTTGTACACATACAGCGAATACACGAGAATGATCACCAGCGATACCGCGGCGAACAGGACGAACCAATTCCGAAACTTCTCTAGAGGCTGGAAGACAGCGCTTTCGGGAATGTACTTAATCAGCTGGGCTCCGAAGAAGCTCGACGCGGTGTTGACGGTCAAGTAGCGCTGCCCGTCGACGCTGACGATGCGGGCCTCGTCGGTCTGCCCCTGCCCCTGCACGATGCGACGCACGAACGTCTCGTTCAGATCGGCGGCGGGGCTCGCGGCAATCTGGAATTGAGGGCTTATATAGAGCAGCCCCTCCTCCGGCGAATGGCGCATCGCATGCATCGCCTCCTTCACCTTGCCCAACGACAGCTCGATGGCGACGATAAAGATCGGCTCTCGCTTGTTGAGCGCCAGTAAATAAGGATACCCGGCGACCATGTACATCTTGCCGCGGATGTTCACCACCTGCGCTTCATCCGCGTCCGGCGCGTTCATGAATTCGTTGTATCTATCGCGATCGAAGTCGGACACGGTCAACGCGGAAATATCTTTCCCGATCGCGGGGATGTACGCGTGTACCTCCTCGATGTAAGCGCTGCTATTTCGGATCGCGTTAAGCCGCTGCTGCAGGCTTAGCATTCGCTGCAGCTTCTCGATCGGATCGTAGTATTCCGGGATGGCCGACAGCGAGTTCAAGTTCGTATCGCTCAGGACATCCAGCTGCAGCCCGCGAATCCGGCTGAATTCGTTTTCCAACTCGCCGAAATATTGCGACACCTGCGAAGTCATCGATCTCGAGATTTCCGTCTGCAGCGTTCCGATTCCCCAGTTATATATGACGATCGCCAATATATACAGCGGCAATAGAATGCAAATGAACGACAGGATGAGGCGCCGGAGCGCCGATTTATTCCAAGGATTCGCAATCAATTTCATATGAACGCCCCCAACTGTATTCTCGGTTCCTGCATCATATCATATCGCCGTCGTTCGCGTCAGCGATCAATGCTTTCCGCATCGCAGCAGCCTCCGTCCGGAGATCGACCATGCTCTCGTCGATTCCGCGAGTGTTCAGTCTTTGTTCAGCGTCCTGGCGTATAATGTCAGGAATGTCGAAAATCGAGTCGAAGCTTCGATCGAACGAAGTCGAATTGTGTCGGATTATAAAATAATCTCCCGAATTATTGTTGAAAGTTCTTCCATTCTTATGCATTCTTGAGGAAACGAAGCTTCCGAGTTTCGACAGAAGCGAAAGAACGAGACGTTCGAACTCACGCCCGAGGAGAGAAGATCCGCATGCCGAGAATGACAAGCAGGACGACGAAAAGAAACGTATTATCCGCGCTGTTGAGCGCTGCAATGCTCCTTGCCTCGCTGACGCCGTTCGCCGCCGGCGGCGGCACGGCTTACGCGGAACCGTCCGATTACGTCCCGCGCGACGAGGTGTCGCCGGGTTACGAAGGGGCGCTGACATGGAAGGATTACACGCCTCCCTTATCACCGATCGGAGGAATATACATTCCTTTTATGCTGGACATGGACGCCGACGACAACGTATACGTGACCAAGTTTTCGTACCATCTCACTTCGCCCGAACCTAGCGGCAAGGTGGAGAAAATATCGAACGACGGACAGCGGACCGATACGATTTACGATGCCGACCTACATTATCCCGCAGGCATCGCCGTCGATCCATCCGGAAACGTATACGTCGCCGACAATAGCAAATATACGCCCATTCCCGGTTTCAGCCGTCCCGATTCCACCTGGGTGGGGAACACGGCCAGAATTTTGAAATTCCCCCCCGGCGCGACCCCTGGCACCTACACGCCGGACGATATTGCCGAAGGCGCGGGAATGCATGCCGTGCTGGGCATCGCGACGGATTCGCAGGGCAACGTCTACGCCGTCGACAGCGTCTTCTCGGACCCCGACGACAGCACGACGCCGGCGCCGAAGATTTGGAAATTGACCAACGGCTCGACGGAATGGAGCGACATTACAGGACTCGCATCCCCATTGGAAAACCCTTTCGATATCGCGGTGGACGGCGAAGGGAATGTGTTCGTCACCGATATCCCGTCATTCGACAGCCTTTCGGCGGCAAACCTCTTCAAACTTGGAGCGAAAGACGGCAGTTGGACGAGCGTAACGCCGACGGCCGGACAGGCTCCGTTCATCGCGTTCGGCCTCGACGTCGATCCGTACGATAATGTGCTAGCGGCGGATCTCATATCCGGCTCCGTGAGAAAGCTGAAATATGGACAAAGCTCCGACGACTGGTCGACCGTCGAGGCGACGCCGGGCTCGGGCGGCATGCTGTTCGATGTAGCTGCGGACAAATATGGGTATCAATACTCTGTAAACTTTGAACGTCTTAACGTCGTCCGATTGATGGCGGCCGTGACGTACGACGGGAACGGCGGCAGCGGTGCCGCTCCGACGGACGACAAAGGATATAAGCCTGGCGAGGTCGCTACGGTCCTCGGACAAAGCGCTCTGACGAAGTCGGGAGAGATCTTCGGCGGCTGGAACACGGAATCGGACGGGTCGGGAACTGCATACGCTCCGGGCGATACGATCGCTTTAAAGCGGAGCGTCACCTTGTATGCCGTCTGGTTGCCGGCTTCCGCAACGTTCACGGTAACCTATAGTGCCGGGATAGGCGGCACCTTCGCCGGCGCCGCCAGCGAGACGGTCGCGGCAGGCGGCTCCCCCGCTTCGGTGCCGACGGTAACGCCGAATCCGGGATATACGTTCCTCGGTTGGAGCAGCGACGGCGGAACGACGCTGCTTAGCAGCAGTGAACTGGGCGCTGCAGCTATTTTCGGCAACAAGTCGTATACGGCATACTACAGCTACCAAGCGCCGAGCGCTCCGACCGTATCCCGGCTGGAGCTTGACAGCGCGAGTTATTCCCTGTCCGTCGGCGAGACGCATCAGACCGTCGTAACGGCCGTATATTCGGACGACAGCAAGCAGCCGCTCCTCTCGGGCGTTACGTTCTCGTCCGATAAACCGGCGATCGCCTCGGTGAGCCCCGACACGGGCTTGGTCAACGCTAACGCAAGCGGAGAAGCCGTGATCACTGCCGTATACGGGAGCCATCAAGCGAAGGCCAACGTAACGGTCATCGCGCCGCTGACGCCGACCGATCCGCCGGTGACGCCGGGGAACCCCGAGAACCCGCCGGTGACGCCGGAGAACCCGGAAAACCCGGAGGAGCCGGGGAATCCGCCGGTGACGCCGGAGAACCCGGAGGAACCGGAGAATCCGCCGGTGACGCCGGAGAACCCGGGAAGCCCGGAGAACCCGCCCGAGAGCCCGGAAAGCCCAACGGAGTCGCCGAACCAACCAAGCACCACAGGTTCGACAGGCGTAACCGGGACTACGCCTCCCGGCGTGAAGGTCATCGTCGACGGCGTGGAGCAAGAACGATTGGCCGCGGCGGAACAAGACACGATCGACGGTCGGACGGTCACGAAGGTCGTGTTGGACAGCCGGAAGATCATTGACAAGCTGGCGCGGGAAAACAATAAGCTGCTGACGATCCCGATCTCCGGGAACAGCCAAGTCGTCGTCGGTCTGCTGACCGGAAGCCTAGTGAAAGCGATGGAAACGAATGCCGCGGAAATCCGCATCGTCACCGATCGCGCCGCGTACACGCTGCCGGCGGCGCAACTCGACATCGACAGCATCTCCGCGCAAATCGGCCTGGATGCGAAGCTTGAAGACATTACGATCCAGATTCAAATCATCGAGGCATCCGGGGAGAAAGCGGCGCAGGTGCAAGCCGCGGCGGAGCGCGAAGGGTACCGTTCCATCGTGCATCCGGTCGACTTCGAAATTACCGCTACCTACGGAGCGCAAGTCGTGCAGGCGAACCGATTCAACAGCTACGTCGAACGGATGATCGCGCTGCCGGAAGGCATCGATTCGGCGGACATCACGACGGGCGTCGTGCTGACGCAAGGCGGCGAGCTGTTCCATGTGCCGACCGTCGTTATCCGGCAGAACGGAGTCGCCTACGCGGTCATGAACAGCTTGACGAACAGCACCTATTCCGTCATCTATAACCCTAGCGAGATGGTTGACGTCGCGGGACATTGGGCGAACGCCGAAGTGAACGACATGGCCTCCCGCTTGATCGTCGAAGGCGTATCGGCGACGGAGTTCCGTCCCGACGCGTCGGTTACGCGAGCGGAGTTCGCCGCGATCGTGACGCGCGGCCTCGGCATCCAAGGCGCGCCGTACGCGGACGCCTTCGCGGATGTCGACGCGTCCGACTGGTATGCCGGAGCCGTACAGGCCGCCGTCGATTACGGCTTGATCGACGGCTACGAAGAGGGCGCGTTCCGTCCGAAGCAACGCATCAGCCGTCAGGAAGCCGCGGTCGTATTGTCCCGCGCGTCGGCGATCGCGAAGCTGAAGTCGACGGTACTCGACGCGGAAGCGGACCGCGCGTTGTCCGCTTTCGCCGACGGCGGCGAGGTTGCCGGATGGGCGCGGGCGAACGTCGCGGCGGCCGTCGAGCTTGGTCTGATCAACGGCCGGGGCGACCGACTCGACGTCGCCGCGAGCTTGACTCGCGCGGAGACGGCAGTGCTCGTACGCCGCCTGCTGCAAGCCGCAGACCTCATTAATCGGTAAAGCACAAGAAGGCCGCGCCCCGAATCGGGCGCGGCCTTCTTATATGCTTATCGATCCCGGTACATGATGTAATCCAATAATTGCGGCAAGAACGCATTGCGGCGCGGCAGCCCGTTCAACGCCTCCAGCGCGAGACAGTAGTGCTGCCACATCTCCTTCTTCGCGCCTTCCGCTCCTAATACGGTTACGAACGTTGAGGCGTTGTTCTCGACGTCTTGCCCGACCGGCTTGCCGAGCGTACGCTCGTCGCCTTCGCCGTCAAGCAGATCGTCCCGAATCTGAAAGGCGATGCCCGCATGATAAGCGAAGGTTTTCAACGCCGAGATTTCCCGTTCGTCCGCCTGCGCGAGAATGGCCGGCATCACTAAGGCGGCCTCGAAGGCGACTCCGGTTTTGTAATAGCAGATGGTATTCAATTGCTCCAGCGTCATCGCTTTGCCCTTCGCGTTCAAGTCCATCGCTTGCCCCATGCACAAATCCTCCGCCGTGCGGGCCGAATATCGGATCAGAGCGAGCACGGTCTTGGCATCGAACTGATCCAGCGACGCTTGATCCTGAATCGCCTTCTGAATCAGGAAGAGGCCGGTCAACTCCGCCGTGGCGCTGTCATGGACCGTATGCAGGGTTGCGCGACCTCTTCGGATCGCCGCATTGTCCTGCGACGGCAAGTCGTCGAAGACGAGGGAGGCGGTATGCAAATACTCCAACGATCGCAACAGGGGCACGATCGCCGTCTCCCGCAGTCCATACTCTTGCACGCCCATGACCAAGGTCAATACGGGTCGCAGTCGTTTCCCGTCGCCGGCCAAGCTGTAATTCGCCGCGTCGATCAGCGTCTCTTTCATCGGCGGCATCCCGCCCGTCTTAACGATTTGCAAGGTGCTGTTAATCTGCTCGCGAGCCGCTCGGACGGTTTCGAAGAAAGCCTCTCTCGCCTTCTGTTCGTTCGTTAGATTCAAGATCAGTCGGTCCCGGAGCAGCTTGTCGAGGAAATCCACATCGTCCGCTTGTCGAACGATCCTCTGGACGAATCGATGGAACGCCGGATGTCCGGAAGCGAGTCGATCCATCACGCGATCGTACGACTCCGTGCCGATTCGCGCCCGGTAACGCTTGAGGCCGTTGAAGACGCGGCTAAGGATCGCCTCGCGGGCCTCCGCATTAGCGCCATACACCTGACGAATCAGATGGCGAACGACTGCCCAATATAGCTCGAAGGGATTGATCAGATCCGGACGTCGATCGGCGTGCGTAACATAGTAGGTGTAGGGCGTGACCGCTCCGTCTTCCAAATCCTCGAATAGATCCGCTAAATCGTCGGCCAGCTGGTTATAGATGCCATAGTAGAAGGTACGCTCCTCGAAGCCCTCGTCCGGCGGAGCGCCGATGACGGATCTGGCGATCAAGCGGGAGTAGGCGGACTTCAGAATAATAGGAATATACAGTTCTTCGTTCGTGTACGCCGCGTAGGACAGCTCTTTCGCGCGATCCGACTCTTGGGCGTGGAAGAACACATAGGCCTGCTCGAAAAAGCGACGCTGCGTCTCGTTCGTCTGACTCCGCTTGATCGTCTCGAAAGCTTCCCGCAGCTCCGCGTGGATAAACTGCAGCATCGCCTCGTTCGTACCGGTCCACTCGACCGAAGCCGGCCAGGCGCCCGTACGGAGCGCTTCCCGGATGACGTTGGAATACTGCGTCTTCTCAGGAACGGTCAGCACCTTCGCATCCAGAAGATCGTCGATGAACGGATACGTCAGTCCGTAGGAGTAACCGAGCCGGATCGCTGCGTCGAGGCGGCGGGCGCGTTCCGCCGGCGGTCGTTCGCCGTCCATCGCTTCGTTCGCATGCAGCACCACGCCGATCATAATCTTAATCAGCTTGCGCTGCGCGTGCTCGGCGTTCATGCCCTCGGGCAGATTCGCGGCCACGTTCCTCAGCTTCTCGATCGCCCAGATGACGGCGGTCTCGACGCCTTCCTTCTGGGCCCACCGGTACAAGTCCGCGATCCCGAACAACTCCGGCTGTTCTCCCGGCTTGGCTTTGTCGGAAGAAACCAAGCGGCGCTTGACGTCGGCGGCCGTACGATGAATCTTGGCCTGCGTATCCGGCGAATCCATCGCGCTTCCCAGATCCCTCATGTAAATGTATGAGATGCTCCGACGCAAGTACGCATCCAATCTGCCTGTTCGGTTCAGCCAAGTCAAGTAACTCGATTCGTCCCCGGACTTCGATTTCTGCTTCCCCCGCGAAACGAACGACAGCCACGGCCCTCGATGGGCATGATTTCGTCTCCACAGCCGTATGTCCTCCGTCAAATCGGAAACATACCTGTTCCCTGTCGCCTGCTCGTATAGAGTCGCGAAGTAGCGCGCGGCTTTCCGTTCCGCCAGTCCATATCCGGCTTCGGGATCTAATCGTAAACCCTCATCCATGCAGCGCATCCCTCGTCTTCGTCGGTTCCGATTTATATGTAGCATTACGGGGCGAGAACTTGGCAGGTTGCGAGCATGCGCTCGATTAGCGTCGAAAGCGCAGGGAATGAAGCTTTCATAGGCGCCGACTTTCCGACTGCGCAAGGTCAAAATTTTCCCCCAATAAATAAAAAAGCGCGTACCTTGAGGAACGTGCGCAGCGGGAACGATATATTCGGCAACCGAGCCGTCCTAAACCCCTTAGACCCGTTTATATTTTATATCATAATATTGTAAGTGGGTCATTTTAACTAGTCAAGGCCGGCAAAAGCGAAAAAGAGCGCCGCGGCCGGCGCTCTCTTCCATAACCCCTGTCCGGCGCTATTGCAATGCCACAATACGGTCGATTTCGCTTTTTAATAACAAGTATCGGTGAACGCTTCGCGAAATCGGAACTTTAGTCAGCTTATGCTTATCTACATAAAGTTTCATCTGGTCCTTGAAGAGTCCGATCGCCATGCCCGCCTCCGTCACCGTCAGCACGCTTTCCTTGCTTGTCGCATTGAACGTCTTCTTCACCTTTTGATTCCAATCTTTAAACTCGTTCATGTAGACAGCCTCTCTGGTTCCTGCTCGTTCGGAACAAGGTAAGTATAACACGCGCTTATGTCCGAATGACAATACGCCATTACGCCCGCGCGATCGCCATCATCCCGAATCCGATGAGAAGGCATAACGGAGAATACAGCATCGTATCCCATATCGCGAATAAAGTGCCTTTCCGCCTTTTAAAGAAACCTACCCACCGCAAATCGCCGATCGCTCGCAAAAGAAATATTGCGGATAACGCCCATCCGCCGTACGATAGCGCCCAATTCGGGTAAAGCAGAGGCTGTACCGCGCCTCCGAGCTCCAGCACGAACCATGCCGCCAAACTCAACAACCCCGCTACGATCCCCGTCGCGAACGCCGAGGGGCGAAATAACAGCTTCGATCCGTCGCTTGGGACCGCCGCGCGAGCTCCTCTTCTTCCGCCCGCCGTCCAATACCAATGAACGGCGCTCAGCAACATCAAGATGCCGGCCACCGCCCAAGCAAGTCCATGGATCATCGCATTCCCTCCTCACACGTTCAGTAAGTACTTACGTAACATTGCGATAGCTTGCGTCTATTAGAATGTACTCGAACCCGTCTCGAGTAACAACGTCTGTTCGCAATCGTTCATAAAGAATACACACCGTTCCAAGAACAGAAAAGGACGCCCTGATCGGACGTCCCGAAAGATATGAATCTTCGCCTCGATGGAAGCTTACCGCAGTCCCCGTAGGTCGGACTTACTTTTTACTTCGATACACCGCCGTCTCATAAGGCGACAGCGCGCCCGGCAGGCGCCCTTCCGCGACGTTCGTAAGGCGAAGCTCCGCGTCGTTCGGCCGCTCGACGGATACGGTCCGGTCCGTGAAGTTGCACAGCACCGTCCACCGCTCGCCGCCGTGCGTCCGCTCGTAGCCGCCGATCGATTCGGACGACTCGTGGATCGGCCGATAGTCGCCGTGCACGAGCGCCGGATGCGATCGACGCAGCCGAATCAATCGGCGATAGAAGTGGAACACCGAATCCGGATCGTTCTTCTCCCGCTCTACATTGATCGCCGGGTAATTCGGATTCACCTTCAGCCACGGCTTTCCCGTCGTGAATCCGGCGGAGGGGCCGTCGTTCCACTGCATCGGCGTCCGCCCGTGATCGCGGCTCCGCTTGCCCAAGTAGGCCAGCACGTCCCGCTCCGAACGGCCTCGCGCCAGCTCCTCGCGATAGATCTGCCGGCTTTGGATATCGTCGTATTCGTCGATCGTCTCGAACGGCGCGTTCGTCATGCCGATCTCTTGCCCCTGATAGATGAACGGCGTCCCTCGCATCAGGAAGTAGTACGCCGCAAGCATCTGCGCCGACCGCGCGCGATACGCCCCGTCGTCGCCGAACTTGGAGACGGAGCGGACGTGGTCGTGATTTTCCATATACAACGCCAGCCAGCCGTATTTCCCGGTTTCGCGCTGCCACTTGTCCAGCTTCTCCTTGAAATCCGTCAGCTTCCACGGACGATATACTGCCTTCGCCCGCGGGTCGAGGTCGAGGTCGAGGTCGACGTGTTCGAATTGGAACAGCATCGAGAACACGCCGTCCCGCTCGTCCAGGTACTCGCGCACCTGATCGACGGGCACCCCCGGCGCTTCCGCGACCGTCACGACGTCTCGAGGCGCCAGCACCTCCCGCTTCATCTCGCGCAAGAAGTCGAGTATGCCGGGCTGATTTAAGCTGCCTCCCTCCAGAGGAGCGAGCGACCGCCCCTCCGGCGCCGGAAGCTCCGGGTAAGCCTGATCCTTCTTAATGAAGGTAATCGCATCGACGCGGAAGCCGGCGACGCCCCGGTCGATCCACCGCTCCATCATGCGATAGATCGCTTGCCGCACCTCGGGATTTTCCCAGTTCAAGTCGGGCTGTTTCTTGGAAAACGCATGGAAATAATACTCCCCGCTCGCCGCATCGTATTCCCAGACGGAGCCGCCGAAGACGGACTCCCAGTTCGTCGGCTCGCGCCCGTCCTTCCCCGGCTTCCAAATATACCAATCCCGTTTCGGGCTGTCGACCGAGCTGCGAGATTCGACGAACCATGCGTGCTCGTCGGACGTATGGTTGGCGACCAGATCCATCACGATGCGGATGCCCCGCTCCTTCGCCTTCGCGAGCAGCTCGTCCATGTCCGCCATCGTGCCGAATTCGCCCAAGATGTCCTCGTAATCGCGAATGTCGTACCCGTTGTCGTCGTTCGGCGAATCGTACACCGGGCAAATCCAGACGACGTCAATCCCGAGCTCCTGCAAGTAATCGAGTCGATCGATGACCCCGCGCAAGTCGCCGACGCCGTCTCCGTTCGAGTCTTGGAAGCTGCGGGGGTATATTTGGTACACGACGCTTTCCTTCCACCACGGTTCGCGCGTCATGAGCGGACCGGCTCCTTCATGCCTTGCATCGGCCAGTGGCTCAGACGCACGAGCGTCGCCGGTCCGTCCGAGAACAAGCGAACGCCCGTCGAGTTCGGATCCGGATAAATCCGCGCCGTCATGACCTTGTCGCCGTCCCCGACGAACGCTTCGACCGAGGAGCGGTCGACGAACAGGCGCAGACGGAGCCGCCCCTCGTCGAGCGCCATCGGCGCCTTCCGGACCCCGCCCGGCCCTTGCCCCGAGCGGCTCCGGTCGAGCGTCAGCTTTCCTTCGGCGCGATTCCACGACAGCACCGTCTCTTCGTCGCCGGACGCGCTCGTCCGCAGCCGAATGCCGGCCGTCTCGGCCTGAGCCACGTCGAGCTCGAGCTCGAGCTCGTAGCTGTCGCCTTCGACGCCGGGCAGCGACAACGCGCCGTCGAAGGCGATGCCCTCGTACGCGGTCTTCGCGCCGCGAAGCGCGGCCAATTCCGGAAGCGGACGGCTGACGATACGACCGTCTTCGAGCCGAAGCTCGCGCGGCAGCGTCATCGCGCCCGCCCAGCCCCGGCGCTGCTCCGGCATCTCGTTCTCCCACATCGCCATCCATGCGATGAGCACGCGACGGCCTTGCGCGTCCGTCGTCGTCTGCGGCGCGTAGAAATCGAATCCGTAATCGAGCATCTCGAACGGCTCATGCTCGAACGCTCCCGTATCGCGGTCCAGGCGGCCGATCATATAACCGGACTGATGCAGGTTATGGAATCGGTCGCCCTCCGGCTTCATGCCCTGCGGGGAGACCACGAGCACGTCGCGATCGCCGAGCCGGAACAGATCGGGACACTCCCACATGAAGGCCCCGTCCTTGTCGTCCGTCGCGGAGACCCCGACGAATTCCCAGGCCGTCAGGTCCTTGGACCGGAACAACAGCATCTGGCCGATGTTGTCCTTCGTCTTGTTGCCTAGGACGCAGTAGTACCATTCGCCTTCCTGCCATACCTTCGGGTCGCGGAAGTGATTCGGGTGAATGTCCCCGTCCGGCGCCTTCGCGATGACCGGATTGCCCGGCAGCTTCTCGAAGCGGACGCCGTCCTCGCTGGCGGCCAAGCATTGCACCTGCGCTAGATCGACGTCGCGGTCCGGCCCCGTCCACGTATGCCCCGTGTACATGAGGTACAGCCTCCCGTCCTTCTCGAAGGCGCTGCCGGAGAAGCAGCCGTCCCGATCGTACGCCTCCGACGGCGCGAGCGCGATCGGCAAGTGTTCCCAATTCCCGAGGTCGGCGCTCTTCGCGTGCCCCCAGTGCATATCGTCCCATTGCGCCGAGTAAGGGTGGTGCTGGTAGAACAGATGATATTCGCCCCGATAGAAGCAAAACCCGTTCGGGTCGTTCATCCATCCGGCTCGCGGCGCCAAGTGGTATCGAAGCCGCCACACGTCCTTCTCGACCTCGATGCGCGCTTGCTCGACCGCCCGTTCCGCTTTGCGAATCGCCTCTTGATGTCGTTCCATATATGCCACCTCGCGGATCGATTACTTGACGGCGCCTTCCGTGACGCCTTGAATGATTTGCTTTTGCATGACCAAGTAGAACAGCAGCACCGGCGCGATCGATAACACGAGACCGGCCATGGCCGTATTGTAATTGGACGTATACTGACCGAAGAAATAGAACGTGGACAACGGCAGCGTCCGGGCGTCGTCCGCGACGAGCACCAGAGACGGCAGCAAGAAGTCGTTCCATATCCAGAGTACGTCCAAGATGACGATCGTCGTCGTAATGGGCTTCAAGATCGGGAAGACGACTTGGGCGAACACCCGCAGGCGCGAAGCCCCGTCGATCATCGCCGCTTCCTCGAGCTCCTTCGGCACGCCCTTCACGAAGCCGTGATACATGAACGTCGCGAGGCCTAAGCCGAAGCCCAGATAGAAATACATAAGCGCGAATTTGCTATTCAAGAACCCCAAGTTGCCGTAAATCGAGACGAACGGGATCATTAACGCTTGGAACGGAATAATCATCGAAGCGACAAGCATCATAAGAATGACGTTGTTGAGCTTGCTTTTCCAGCGAACCAGATAATACGCCAACATAGCGGAAAACGCGACGATCAACAAGACGGAAAAGATCGTGACAAGCAAGGAATTCATCAACGCGTGCGAGTAATTCATCGTTTGGTAAGCTTCGACATAGTTGTCCCAGGAGAACGTCTTCGGCAGCGCGAACGGGTTGCGAACGACGTCCAGACGCTCCTTGAACGAGTTAATCACGATCATGACGAGCGGGACGATGAAGGCCGCGAGCAGAAGAAGCGTCACGACGAACAGCAGTCCCTTGCGGAGCTTATTGCGCAGCGCCATTACGATTCCACCTCGACTTTCTTCATCACGCCGACCTGAACGAGCACGATCGCGGCGACGATCGCGAACAAGATGATCGCTTTCGCTTGGCCGGAGCCGAAGTTTTGATACAAGAACGCTTCGTTATATACGTGCATCGCGACGAGCTCGGTCGACCGATACGGACCGCCGCGCGTAAGCGACAAGTTCGTGTCGTACACGAGGAAGCTCCGTTGCAGCGTCAGGAACAAGCTGATCGTGAACGCCGGAACCATGAGCGGCAGTTTAATTTTCCAAAGCTGCTGCAAGTAGTTCGCGCCGTCGAGGTTCGCCGCCTCGGTGAGCGATTCGGAGATGCCCGCGAGGCCCGCGATATAGATCAGCATCATATAACCGGCATTCTGCCATACGCCGACGATGACGAGCGCCCAGAAGGCATGCTGCGGATCGCCGAGCCAAGACGTAGAGAGCAGCTCCCATCCCAACGCCTCTCCGACATGCACGAGGACGCGGGTAAACATAAATTGCCAAATAAACCCGAGAATAATGCCCCCGATGAGATTCGGAGTAAAGAAGCCCGTGCGGAAGAAGTTCTGCCCGCGCATCCCGCCCGTCACCAGCAAGGCGAGGACGAACGCTAACGCATTCGTAAGCGCGACGGAGAAAAATACGTATTTCAACGTCACGCCCATGGAGCTCCAGAACAACGGATCGGTCAATGCGGACGCATAATTCGCGATGCCTTGCCATTCGAACCCGGCCGCCGCCCCCGTCCAGTCGGTGAACGTCATGAAGATCCCGACGACGAAGGGGACGAGCATGACCGTTCCAAACACCAGCAGGGGCAGCAATGCGAAGGTGGCGAACGACCGGAAGCGCGCGGCTGCCGTCTTTTCGTTATACATTCTCGTTCCTCCGGATAAGGACGCGGAGGGATAAGCCGCGAAGGCTTATCCCGTGGTATGCGCCCGGATTTGTAATTACTTTGCCGTCTTCCAGTAATCCTCGATCTCTTGGGTCAATCCTGCGCGGTCGATTTGCCCGCCAAGGTACTTCTGCAGCGAAGCGCCCATCGCCGGGAACGCCTCGGCCGGATAATAGGTGTTCATCCACTCCAGCGTCTTGCCGCGGCTCATGTAATCCATGATCGAAGCGGACAGCGGGTCTTCCGGCTGCGCCGCGAAGTTGTCGAATACCGGGATGAAGTTCAAGCTGTTGACATACCCTTCTTGCCCTTCCGGGGACGTGATCATCCAGTTCAAGAAGTCTTTCGCCCCTTGCTGCTCCTCCGGCGTCGACTGCGAAGCGTCGATCGTCCAGTAGGAAGGCACGCCGACGGAAAGCTGCGTGTTGCCGTATGTCGCCGGATCGTTGCTGATCGGCACCGGCAGGAAGCCGAATTCGGCGTCCGGATCGATCTCCGCGAGCTGCGGGTACGACCAGTTGCCCATGAACCACATGCCGACCTTGCCGTCCGCGAGCTTCAGCGGGCCGTCGTCGTACAACGGCGCGAGCGGCGCGGCTTTATCCGAGTTGTATTCGAGCATCAAGTCGACGGTGTCGAGCCAACCGTTGTATACGGCGTTGTCCGCAAGCCCTACCGTGCCGGCCTTCATGTCGGCCATGAACTGGTGACGCGCTTCCGTCGTCTCCGCTTGCGCCGTGAAGAAGATGTTCGTCAGATGCGCGCCGAGCGACCAGTCCATCGGCGAGACGTGAACGGCGCCGTCCGTGCTCTCGAGCGTCGCGACCTTGTCGAACGCATCCTTCAGCGCATCGCGCGTCGTGATCGTCGACGGATCGAAGCCGCCGCCGAACGCTTCGTCGAGGACGGCTTTGTTGTAGATCAAGCCGAACGACTCGACCGTCAGCGGCATGCCGTACACTTTGCCGTCCGCCGTGACGTAGTCCAAGCTGCCCGGCGAGCTGCGGCCGACCCACTCCTCCGCGCTCAGGTCGAGGAGCTTATCCCGGAACGACGTGAATTCTTGCCCCATGGACATGATCGTCGGCGCGTTGCCCGAGTTGTAGAGCGTCGTCATCTTCTCGTAAGCGTTCTGCCCCGCGAGCGGAACCAGCTTCACTTCGACTTCTTCCTGCGACGCATTGTACTGCTTAATCATCCCTTCGAACTGCGCGATAACCTCTTTGCCGAACAAGACGGTCACTTCGGTTTTCCCCGATGCGGCGCCGCCGTTCGAGCCTCCGCAAGCCGAAAGAAGGGACAGCGTCAGCACGGACGCTCCCAAAACCAACATAGGTTTCTTCATGTTTCTTACCCCTCTGCTTTAGTCTAAAAGCGCTTCCAGTGAATTCTACTTCGAAATCTGGGTTTATGTCAATCGTTTTCACATTATTGTTCATATTCAATTGGTTATTTATAACTGATGTGCTTGTAACCCCTTATATTTACTGTGTTCACATGTGACAATATATGTGGTATCGTTACCATGTTAATGCGTCATATAATTTCGTGTATAATCAATTCAACGACTAATTAGGAAACAGGGGAGCCGGGATGACGAACATAAAGGAAGTCGCGAAAATAGCGGGCGTATCCGTGACCACCGTTTCCCGCGTCATCAACAATCGGGGCTACATCGGCAAAAATACGCGTCGGAAGGTCGAACAAGCGATGAACGCGCTCGATTATCACCCGAATCAGATCGCCCGCGCGCTGCAGAAAAGTCAATCGTTCTTCCTCGGCGTGATCGTGCCGGATTCGAACCATCCGTTCTTCTCCGACCTGATTCAATCCATCGAATGCTACGCGAACGACCGCAATTACAAAATATTGCTCTGCAATTCGTTGGAGAACCCGGAGAAAGAAGCGAACTATATTAATATGCTTCGGCAAAACCGCGTCGACGGCATCGTCATGTGCAGCCATACGCTCGATGTGAAGGAATATATGAAAGTGAACTTCCCGATCGTCTCCTTCGACCGGATCATCTCCGCGAGCATTCCGTGCATCGGCGGCGACAACTTCAAGGGCGGCGAGCTCGCGACCGAACACCTCGTCTCGCTCGGCTGCAAGCAATTATTGCACATCTGCGGGCCGCTGTCCGTCGACATGCTTGCGAACCGACGAACGGACGCGTTCACCTTGACCTGTATGAAGCACAAGCTCCCTTACCGAATTATCGAGGGAGCTCCGAACAAGCTGACGTTCGATTACTTCTACGAATTCATCCGCAGCGAGCTGACGCCCGGCCAACTGGCCGAGTTCGACGGCGTCTTCTGCACGAACGACCTCATGGCTTATGCGCTGTACACGTATGCGACGGAGCATGGCATCGACGTTCCGAACCGTCTGAAGATCGTCGGATACGATTACCACAGCTTCACCCGCATGCTGCAGCACCCGAAGATTACGACCGTCCGCCAACCGACCGATCGGCTCGGCAAGATGTTGTGCTCCACTGTCATTCAGATGATCGAGGGGACGAATCAGGACTTAATCAACAACGTTATCGTCGACGTCGACCTGGTCCGCGGCACAACGACGTGATTATCCGAGCGTCCGCTGCGGCGGCGCCGCGAATCGGTTCAACCGTTCGGGCATCCCGCGGACGTCTTCGACCCGTTCGGCGGTTCGGCGACCTCCTCTTGCGCATGCGCGATCGTCGATTGCCGTCTCCCCTTCCGAACACGCAAGAAAGCCTCGCCCTATGGACGAGGCTTTCTTGCTTATTCCTATGGAGCCGAGGGGAGTCGAACCCCTGTCCGAAAATAACGGCACACAAGCTTCTACGAGTGTAGTTACAGCTTTGATGTCACCCGAGAGACGTCCTGTAACCGACTTCTCGTTGGGTCAGCCTGATTGTCTTCTTCCGGTAGACCCCAGGCGGAGACCTACCGGCGTATCCCACTAAAGGTGAGCCCCTATCCTAGCACATGGGCGATGCTAGGTAGAAGCACGAGAGCAGGTTATTAAGCTGCTGCTGCGTAAGAAGGTTGTGCTTTGCCATTTATTATGGCTTTAGCGTTGATGAAGCGGACGCGGCCCCGCTACTCGCTACTCATGCTCGAACTATTCCCGTCGAATCCAAAAACGGCCCCGAGCGTCAATCAATGAATCGGCGTTACTACCCAAGTATACCACAGTCCCGCGCGCATGGGTATGGGGAGTGGTGGAATGCCGCCCATTCCACCGCCCATCCCTTATTTCGACTGGTTCTGCCCTTGGTCCGGTTGCACCGGCACGAAATCGACGGAGAGCACTTCTTCGGTCTCCGGATCGAACATCATGCGCACCTCGACGACCCACTCCCGGCCGCCTTCCTTCAGCTCGTAATGGAACGTCTCGACCTCGCTCCGCCCCATATGCTCATAGTCGACGATTTTCGCGTTCGGGTACTTCCGTTGGGTCGCTTCCAGCCCGAGCTTGCCCCATTTCCCGTACTTCTCCACAGGCTCGCGTTGCACGGCGCGCGGAGCGCCGTACGCCTCCGCCCGAACGTCCGGCTGCGCGTTCGATTGCGCGTTGCACGCAGGAATGACGAGACCGACCGCCAGCAAATATAGAATCCACTTCAACAAGATCGTCCGCATCGGGAGACATGCACTCCTTCGTCGTTAGCTTTAGGAGTAATGTGCCCAGAACCGTGCGGGTTCTATGCGAAAGAACGCTTTATTGCGCCGAAAACAAGAAAGACGTTAACCTAGGTCAACGTCTTAGCCGCTTGTTTCGAACCGTCTACTGCACGAGCGCTCCCGTCCGATAAGGCGGAGGCTCTTGCAGCCAGCCTTTCCTCGCCAACAGGTCTCGAAACGGAATCGAAAACGCGATCTTCCGCAGCTGAAATCTCGCGAACATCGTCGCGACGTCCGGCCGCACCGATTCCGTAAGGCCCCGGGTCGCGTAATTGATGCCCAGGACGATGTTGAAGCTGACCAAGTTCGCGACCTCGCTGTCGGTCAGCTTGGAGCCCTCCGGGACGCTTCTGAAATCGCCGAGCGGTTTATCCGCCGACGGGGCGGGCAACGGCACGCCTTCGGCTTTCAGGAACGACGTCAGCTCCTCGCGGATCGGCTTGTGGACATTTTCCAGCGCATCCTTAAGCTTCTCCTTCAATTCCGCGTCCTGCACCGTATTGAACGACACCCGTTCGCCCGCCATCGACTGTTCCGTCGCCGTCAGATAAAACCACAGATTCATGACTTCTCCGACGTTCAGCGGCGGCTTTTCTTTATTTAAATACGGTTTGACGGCGTCGTTAAGAATTTCAAGAATATTCATGGTCGCACCCTCTTTCGTCCATAGGGTGTCCACTTTTTTTGCGACTTATTGAAAATATTTTCCGACGAGCTTTTCCGCCGTGCGAACGGCGAGCGCCTGCGTCGTTAGCGTCGGATTCACGCCTCCGATCGCGTTATAGTGCATGCTGTTGTCCGCGATGTACAGCCGCTTCGTCTGGTACGCCTCGCCGTCGACATCTACGACATGCCCCATGCGCATCGTGCTTTCCATATGGATCATGAGGGAAGCAGGCCAATTCGCGCGATGTACCTGTACGGCGCCCGCCTTCCGCAAGATGTCTACGGCGACGCCGACCAGCGCTTCGCGATTTCTACGGCTCCTCGGCGTCGGAACGTAGGCGATAACCGGTACGGGGCCGTGTTCGTCTTCCATCCGCGGATCGACCTCGATGCCGTTCCTTGGATCGGGCTCGTCGTCCGCGATTACGGCGATGCTCAACGAAGTCCTATAACGCTCCATCCAGTACTGAAGCTCCGGTCCGACGGCGCGTCCGCGCCCGATGCCGGGCAGGCCGCCGGGCTCCGTAATCCCGAAGCTTAGCGTTGCGGTCAAACCGGGACTTAAGCCCGTAAGAAGCAACGATCCGAGTCCCGGGACGTCGAGCCTGGCGCCGGACGTATGCCCGGCGAAGGGGTTCGCGCTCGGACTTCCCAAGATCGACAGCAATTCGCGTTCGGTAAACATGCCTGTCACCCAGTCGAGATAGTGGTTACACAGCCCCTTCCCGACCCATCGGTTGCGGGGGAGCCCCGAGTTGAGCCACAGCCGCGGACTCTCGATCGCGCCCGCGGCCATCACAACGACGCGGGCGCGAACGTCCTCCGTCTCCCCCGTCCACGTGTCCCGGACCCGCACGCCGATTGCGCGTTGCCCTTCCGACGGATGCGCTTCGGTCAAGATCCGCGTCGCGAACGCGTTCGGCCGGATGGCGACGTTGCCCGTTCGGAGCGCGAGCGGGACGTAGCTGACGAGGGTCGAACGCTTCGCGACGCGATCCACCGACGGTCCGTGCGGACAGCCGTTGATGCAATGTCCCGCAAGCGTGCAGCCTTCCATATGCGACAGCCGCTCCGTCGACACGTCCGGATCGGCGAAGCGCGGGTTGGGCGGCAGGATGGCGTTCGGCTGCGGCCGGTACCCGGGCCCCGTCACGTCTAACGTCGGGATGAGCCGCCAGCCGGCCTTCCTCGCGCCGAAATAAAACAATTCCTCCTTGGAGGTCGTCGGCGCGAACGCGACCGGCAGCGTGCGCTCGGCTTGCTCGTAGTATGGGATTAGCTCCCGGTAAGGGATCGGCCACGCTCCGTCTACCGAAGAGGGATAGGCGCGGGGGGAATTCGCCAGATACGACTGGGTCGTGCCGCCGACGCCCGAATTTTGCCACACGAAGCCGCCGCCCCGGACGTTCCGGAACCAAGGCGGCCGACCGCGGTCCGACGGCCCCCAACGGAGCTTGCCCGCGATGAGATTGTTCATATCGTCTTCCCGTTTGTTGAACTGCTCCCGAAGCAGTCCGATATGAAGGTCGGAAGGTTCGGCGCCGAACCGCGCGCCGGGGGAATCGTTCGGCGCCGGCCACCGCGCGTTGCCGTACCATGGGCCGGCCTCCAATACGAGCACCTTCAGGCCCCTCTCCCCGAGCTCCTTGGCGACGACGGCGCCGCCGCCGCCCGAGCCGATCACGATGACGTCAGGTTCTGCGATCCAGATCCACTCCTTTCGAGAGTAATTCGCCGATTTCGAATCCGCGAAGGTCCCGATAGCCCGGGGAGGGACCCGGATAACCCGTCAGGCTCCAACCCGGAGGGAAGCATTCCATGCGCCGTTCCTGCGGGGGCGACAGACGCGTCGTACCGTAGCCGAGCCACTCCGAGTAATATCCGAATATCGTCAGTTGGTAGAACGAATTCGCCATCACAAGGATCGAGACGCTGTTATCCGCGAACGGAGGAGGCAGGTCCTGCAGCGGAAGGTCTATCCGATCGAGCAGCGTCAGCGCTTGGAGCCGATCCTCGCGCGACAGGGCGGCGAACGAACCGCCGTCCGGGAACGGGCGCGGTGCGCCCGCGAACTGCGCCGCGCCTCGCCGGATCAGTTCGTCGGCCGCGGCGTCCAGCAGCTTCGCCGACGCCCAGGATAAGCGCGGCCTCCGTTCTCCCTCGGCGTTCGCGGGAACGAATCGCGACCGATCCAGCTCGATTCGGACATATTGATCCGCGCAGCGCTGCACCCCTCCGGGGATGAATGTCTCGTCCGCCGCCGTCCGCTTCCATACGGGCGGGAGAACGGCATCCGCCAGCGCCTGGAACGTCGCCGAGACATACGCTTCCTCTATCCCCGAGCCGCTGTCGCACTCCGGCATGCTCCGCCCCTCCTCCCCCCGCGAAAGCAAGATACTTACATGTATTTCGCGCAGGCGCGGACTATGCCGCAAAAAAAAGCCGCGCCCCCGAGGGACGCGGTCATCGATATCGTTAATCTTTGCGCTTCTTCTTCCACCGCTTCTTCTTCGGCGCATCCGCCGCCGAAGTCGTCTCGAACCGAGGCGGCGTCAATTCGCCGGACGCCTCGACCGCGAGCAGCGCCGACGTGCGCGGACCGCCCGCGCGAGGGCCGTTCTTGCCCTTCTTCTTGCCGCCGCCTCCGGCGCTCTTGCCCTTGCCGGAGCCGGGCCCCGCGGCGAAGCCCCCGCCGAAGCCGCCCGTGCGCGGCTTCTTCTTGCCCCCGGGCCCGCCTCGCTTGCCCGGACCCGCTCCGGCGCCGCCGCCCGCGGAGCCGCCGGACCCGCTCCGACGCTTCTCGCCGCTCGGCTTGAAGCCCCAGAAATCCGTGCCGCCGTCCCCGGCGGCATTGCGCGTGCCGCGCGCGTTCCGCTCCTGCGTGCCTTCGGCCGCGATGACCTTGCCGCGGCTGCGCTTCGTGCGGCCGCCCGCGCCCCGGCCGATCGCGTCGGCGTCGCCGCGAATGAAGTTCGCCTTGCCGCCGGCGCGCGACTTCATGTCGACAAGTTCGAAATCGATATTGCGCTCATCGACGTTCACCCGCGCGACGCGCACCTTCACTTCGTCTCCGATCCGGAACACGCGGGCCGTCCGCTCGCCGATCAAAGCCAGTTGCATCTCATGGAAGTGATAATAGTCGTCGGACAGGTCGCTGAGTCGCACCAGACCTTCGATCGTATTTTCCAGCTCGATGAACATGCCGAACGACGTAACGGACGAGATGATGCCTTCGAACTCCTCGCCGATCTTGTCGACCATGTACTCGGCCTTCTTCAGCGCGTCCGTCTCCCGCTCCGCGTCCACCGCGAGGCGCTCGCGCTCGGACGACTGCTGCGCGATATCCGGCATGCGCGACGCCAAGTAGTCTTGGCGATGCTCCGGCAGCGCGCCGCCGTTGTCGATGACTTCGCGCATCACGCGATGAATGACGAGGTCCGGGTATCGACGGATCGGCGACGTGAAGTGCGAGTAATATTCCGCCGCGAGACCGAAGTGGCCCAGCGATTCCGCATCGTACCGCGCCTGCTTCATCGAACGGAGCATGACGGTCGAGATGACGGTTTCCTCCTTCGCGCCCTTAATCTCCTCAAGCAGCGATTGCAGCGCGCGCGGATGGACGGTGTTGCCCTTCCCCTTCACCACGTACCCGAAGTTCGTAATGAACTGCATGAAGTGCAGCAGCTTCTCGCCGTCCGGATCTTCATGGATCCGATACAGGAACGGGACCTTGAGCCAATGGAAATGCTCGGCCACCGTCTCGTTCGCCGCCAGCATGAACTCCTCGATCATCTGCTCCGCGATCGTCCGCGGCCGCTTCACGATATCGATCGGCTTGCCTTCCTCGTCGACGATGACCTTCGATTCCGAGAAGTCGAAGTCGATCGCGCCGCGGCGCATCCGTTTCTCGCGCAAGATGAGAGCCAGGTCGCGCATCTGCCGGAAGAACGGCAGCAGCTCCTTGTACCGCTCGAGCAGCTCGGGCTCCGGCTCCGCTTCTTCGTCCACGAGCAGACGCACGTTCTTGTACGTCATCCGCTCGACGGTCTTGATCACCGATGGGAAGATGTCATGCCGCACGACCTTCCCCGTCGCATCGATCTCCATCTCGCACGACAGCGTCAGCCGGTCGACGCGCGGATGCAGCGAGCAGATGCCGTTGGAGAGGCGGTGCGGCAGCATCGGGATGACGCGGTCGACCAAGTACACCGACGTCCCGCGGTTGAACGCTTCCCGATCGAGCGCCGAGCCTTCCTTCACGTAATACCCTACGTCCGCGATGTGCACGCCCAGCAAGTAATTGCCGTTCTCGAGCCGCTGCACGTCGACGGCGTCGTCGAGGTCCTTCGCGTCCTCGCCGTCGATCGTAACGATCGTGCGGCCGCGCAGATCGCGGCGCCCGACGAGCTCCTCCTCGCGGATCGTGTCCGGCGCCGCCTCCGCTTCCTCCATCACCTCGGGCGGGAACGCCTCCGGGAGGCCGAACTTGCGAATGATGGACAAGATGTCCACGCCCGGATCGTCCTTGTGTCCCAGGATTTCCACGATTTCGCCCTCGGCCGCAGCCCGTCCGTCCGGGAACGACACGAGGTTGACGACGACCTTCTGGCCGGATACCGCGCCCATGAACTTCTCGCGCGGGATGAAGATATCCTTTTGGATTCGCTTATCGTCCGGCAGGACGAAGCCGTACGTCTCGTGGCTGTCGAACGTCCCGACGACTTGCGTATTCGCCCGCTTCACGACGCGCACGACCTCGCCCTCGAGCTTCGTGCCGTTCGGACCGCTGCGGCCCGTGACCCGGCCGAGCACGGTATCGTTCTGCATCGCGCCTTTCATGTCGTTCAGATGAATGTAAATATCCGGATGATCGCGGTCGTCCGGAATCAGGAAGCCGAACCCCTTCGGGTGGGCGTGCAGACGCCCGCGCACGAGATTCATCCGCTCGGGCACGCCGTAGCGGTCTGTGCGCGTGCGGAGGATCTCGCCTTCGTGTTCCATCTCGTTCAGAAGCTTCACCAGCTCCTTGAACTCCTCCGCCCCGTCCACGCCGTAATGGCTCTCCAATTCCTGGACAGTCATCGGCTTATACGCCGTCTCCCTCATAAACTCAAGAAGCTCCTGCTTCGTTACCAAGCTGATCACCTCGATTCCTTACTTCTAGTGTATCCACTCGCAGGCAAAACAAAAACAGCAGGTTTAGCGTAACCTGCTGTACAGCGAACGCATGCATGTATAATTGTTCCTTGCCTCACCCTACGACGTAGGCGACTACGATCGTCAAGATGAAGAAGCCGGCCGCGAGACCCATCGTTACGCGCTGCAGCACAAGCTCCATGCCGCGCGCCTTCTGCTTGCCGAACAGATGCTCCGCACCGCCCGTGATGGCGCCGGACAAGCCCGCGCTCTTCCCCTTCTGAAGCAGCACGATCGCGATCAATGCGACAGAGAAGATGATCAAGAGCACTTTAAACAAAGTTTCCAAACGTTCCACCTCCGGACCTAAAACTCACGTAATAGCAATAGTATCATACATGAGTAATGAAGACAAGCAACGAATACCTGTGGATTCTGCCTGACGGAAACGTGCGATTCGTTGTAAGATGGAAAGCAATCACCGCATCAACCGGAAGGAGCCCTCGCATGGGAATCTTAATCGTTGACGACTCGTCTTTTAATTTGGGCTTCTTCCGGAACGAGCTGGAAACAGCGGGTTATCGCGACATCTCCGTCGCCGGGTCCGCCTTCGAAGCGTTCCGCCTCCTCGGGATCGAGCAGACCGGTCCGCCGCTGACGAATGTCGACTTGATTCTGATGGACATCGAGATGCCGGAGATGAGCGGCGTCGAAGCCTGCAAAATTATTAAGTCTTGCGCGGCATGGTCGGATACCCCCATCATTTTCGTAACGGCGAACAAAAGCCATATGGCGGCCGCCTTCGAAGCGGGCGGCATGGATTTCATCGAGAAGGGCTGCGAGCGAATCGAATTGCTGGCCCGCGTCGAATCCGCGCTGAGCCTGAAGCGGGAAACCGATGGTCGGAAATCCCGGGAAGCCAAATTGATCAAAGAACTGCGAATCGCCAGGCAAGTCCAACGCAGCGTCTTAAGTCCTCCCATCGAGCACGAAGACATTCGCATACACAGCGTATACCGACAATCCGACGAGGTATCCGGCGACATGCTATATTGGAAGCAGATCGACTCGCATCGATACGCCGTTATCCTGATCGACGTCGCGGGGCACGGACTTTCGTCGGCGTTCGTCAGCATGTCCATCCGGTCATTCCTGGACGACCTCTTCCATCGCGGCCAAAACCCGGGTCGCATCTACGAGCATTTGAACCGATATATGAATCGACTGTTCGAGGCCAGCGAGCGCCTTATGTACTTCACGGCGATATTCGCGGAGATCGATACCCGACGACGCACGATCGATTACTTCAACGCGGGTCATCCGCCGGGTTTGCTCCTGCATCCCCAAGCCGGCAATACGCGGCTTGCAGGAACTTGTATTCCGATCGGCTTATCGACGATGGCCGCCCCCTCGCTCTGTACCATACCGTACCGGGACGGTACGCGGCTTCTCTTGTATACGGACGGACTCGTAGAGACGCCCGGCCGATCCATCTACGCCTCCATCGACGCGCTGGAGAAAGAAGCGATTCGCTTGCAAAGCTTGGAAAACGGCGCCTACGTCCAAGCGATCTCGGACTTACGGGCGAAGATCCTCGACGACGTCTGCGTCATATCCATCCTATTGAACGGTTCGCACGCGTGAATTTTTTCCTGTTGAAACGCCCCCATGACCGTTGTATGCTGAAATTGCAGGTAAATAGTACATAAGATTCAATGCGATGCAATACTAATGAACTAAATAAAATTGAGAACACGATAACGGCAAACCCCTCGAAAGGGGGGGACGCAAAGCCACGGGCCTACCGCAGCGATTGCTGCAACGGCAGCCGGGCTACCGAAAAGCTCATGGGAGAAGACCCCTCTTTTCGGGCGTCTTCTCTTTTTTTTTCAAACGCAAGCAACGAAAAGCGAGGTGTACATGATGGAGAGGAGCGTCATTTCCAGAGGGACAACGGTAAGTACGGCCGTGACGACCGCCCTCGATCTGTTGGACGCGTCACGCGAGCAAGTGTCGATCGAAGTGTTGGAGCCGGAACGCAAGAGTCTCTGGGGGAAGTCGAAGCCTGCCGTCGTTCGCGTCACGTTGAAGGCGGAAGAACCCTCCCCCGAGGAACCGATGACGAATGTCATCTCCGACTCCGCCGAGGCGACCGCCGCTTTCGAAGCCATACCGACAAATCCGCTTCCGCGAATGACGGGCGATGACCGCGATTCTTCCCTCGAATCGCATCCAGGGAAGGCCTGGGTACGGGACGGCATCCTGCGGACGAGGAATGCCCCCGATAAATACCCGCTCGTCACGCCGTGCGAAGGCGTCCTGCTGTACGTCAATTCGGTAATGCGAACGACGACGACGCCGATCGGCGAGATGGATGTCGTCGTCGTCGAATTCGAGTCCGACCCCGCCGTCGAGCCGGAGTGGGAAGTGCGGGTCGACGAACGCCGCATGCGGGCGACACTGCGCGTCAAGCCCGGATACGGGCTGCAGCGGGTGCTCGAGGATGCCGAACCCTCCGACCACTTGAAGCTGCGCGTCCGGGAGACGAGACAATATCGCCCCATCGACCCGGCCGCGATCGAGGCGCATCTCCGAGAGCAGGGCATCGTGCACGGCGTCGTTCACGCCGCGATCGAGGCGGCTTGCCGATCGGAAGTCGAGACCGA
>JAPSKX010000035.1 GCA_031181325.1 Paenibacillus sp. | reverse complement strand
CTCGCACAGGATATGCATGTCGAGCTTCGCGCCGCCCGGCAGGTCGAGCGCCTTCGGCCGGTGGAAGACACGGCCCTCGACGTTCGTCAGCGTCCCCTCCGCCTCGAGGAACGACGAGCCCGGCAGAAACCAGTGCGCATGCTTCGCCGTCTCCGTCTCGAACAGATCGACGACGACGAGCAGCTCGAGCTTGCGCAAGGCCGCCTCGACGCGCTCGGCGTTCGGGCTCGAGACGAGCGGGTTCGAGCCGAGCACGATCATCGCCTTGATTTCGTCCGCTTCGATTCTTTCGAACAGCTCGAAGGCGGAGACCCCCTTCCCCGGCAAGGAGTCGGGATGCACGCCCCACACTTCGGCGACGGCCTTGCGAGCCGCGGGATCCTCGATCAAGCGATAGCCGGGCAGCTGATCCGCCTTCTGGCCGTGCTCGCGCCCGCCCTGCCCGTTCGCCTGCCCGGTCACGGCGCCGAAGCCGCTGTTCGGCCGACCGACCTTGCCGCAGAGCAGCGCGAGGTTAATATAGTTGAGCGTGTGTTCGACGCCGTTCACCTGCTGCTCCAGCCCGCGGGCCGTCAGCACGACGCCGCTCTCGGCTTTGGCGAAGCCGCGCGCGATCGCGCGGATCTTCTCCTCGTAGATGCCTGTAATGCGCGACACATACTCCGGCGTGAACGCGCGCACCGCATCGGCGACATCGTCCAGACCGCTCGTCCGCGACGCGACGTACGCTTCGTCGTACAGCTTCTCGCCGATAATGACGTTCAAGAGCCCGCTGACGAACACGGAATCGAACCCCGGCTGCAGCTTCACGTGAATGTCCGCGACCTTCGACGTCATCGTCTGCCTCGGGTCGACCGTAACGATCGTGGCGCCCGCTTTCTTCGCCGCGAGCAGGTACGGCATCATCGTCGGCTGGCACTCGGCGACGTTCGTCCCCGCGAGGATAATATATTTCGAGCCGGCGATATCGTCGAGCGGAATCGTGAGGCCGCGGTCGAGCCCGAACGCGCGCATCTGCGCCGCGGCGGCGGACGACATGCAGTACCGCCCGTTATAGTCGATATATCGCGTCTTCAGCGCGACGCGGGCGAACTTGCCGAGCAGATAGCTGACCTCGTTCGTGAGCGATCCGCCGCCGAAGACGGAGACGGCGTCCGCGCCGTACTTCGCTTGAAGTTCGGCGATCCGACCCGCGATTTCCTCGAACGCGGCGTCCCAATTCTCCGGCTGCCACGGCGTAGCGGAGAGGTCTCGCGAACCGACGACGCGGCGCACGAGCGGCATCGTAATGCGGTCGGGATGCACCGCATGACGCGGGGAATGGTACCCCTTCTGGCAAAGCCGGCCCGTCGCGACGGGGAACTTCCCGCTCGGGCGCACGGCCCAACCGGGTTCCTTCTCCGTCAGCGTGAGCTCGATGCCGCACTGCATGCTGCAGAACGGACAGTGGGAGTGCAGCGCCTCGCCCGTCATCCCGCATCCACCCACACGACGCCGTCTTCGATCGACGTCGCGAACGTCTTGACGCACCCGTCGTCCGGCTTCTGCACCTGCCCGTCGCAGAGGTCGATCTTCCGGTCGTGCATCGGGCAGAACACGTAGTGTCCGCTGACCATGCCTTCCGCGAGCACGCCGTTCTTGTGCGGGCACCGGTTTTCGACCGCCCGCACCGTGTCGTCGCCGAGGCGGAACACCGCCAGCTCCAAGGCGCCGAGCCTCACCGTCTTGCCCGTGCCCACCGGCAGCTCTTCCAATCTCGCCAGCTCCACGCGGCTCCCCGCGACCTGCTTAACGCTTCCCATCGCCATGCCCAGCGCCTCCTTCTCCCGTCCCGGATTTCTCTCTATTTCGAAAAATGACTCACTTCGCCGTCTCGATCACTTCGTACAAGTCCTTCCGAATCGCCGACGTCTCGATCGCCTCTCTCCACGGATCCTTCGTCGCCGCGAGCGCCTCGTCCATCGAAAAGCACAGCTCGCGCCGGCGGTCCGGGTCTTCCACGACGCGCTTCACATGGTCGAGGCCGACCCGCTCGATCCACTCCGACGTCCGCTCGCCGTAATTGCCCGTCTCTCGGTAGTACTGCAGGTACGCGGCAATATATTCGAACACGTCGTCCTCCGTCTTCACCGTCGCGAGCAGATCGCCCGCCCGCACCTTCACGCCGCCGTTACCCCCGGCGTACAGCTCCCAGCCCCCGTCGATCGCCACGATGCCCATGTCCTTGATGCCGGACTCCGCGCAGTTGCGCGGGCAGCCGGAGACGGCCATCTTCACCTTCGCCGGCGTGTTCAGCCGCTCGAACTTCTTCTCGAGCGCGATGCCCATGCCCATCGAGTCGGCCGTGCCGAAGCGGCAGAACTCCTGACCGACGCACGTCTTCACCGTGCGCAGCGCCTTGCCGTACGCATAGCCGGACGGCATATCGAGATCGGTCCACATCGGGACCAAGTCTTCCTTCTTCACGCCGAGCAGGTCGATGCGCTGACCGCCCGTCAGCTTGACGGTCGGGACGTTGTACTTCTCCGCCACTTCGGCGATTTTCTTCAGCTCGGACGGCGTCGTGACGCCGCCGTACATGCGGGGCACGACCGAATACGTGCCGTCCTTCTGGATGTTCGCATGCATCCGCTCGTTCACGAAGCGAGAGGTACGATCGTCTTTATACGTCGAAGGATACAGCATCGACAAGTAATAATTGAGCGCCGGACGGCACTTGGAGCAGCCTTCCGGCTCCTTCCAGTCGAGCACGTTCATGACTTCGCGGACGTGCGTGAGCCCCTTCTCCTTGATGCCGGCGACGACCTCCTCACGCGACAGCGTCGTGCAGCCGCAGATCGACGACTTCGCGGAAGCGGCGGCGTCGAACGAGTCGCCGAGCGTCGTCTTCAGCAGCGCCGCGACGAGCGGCTTGCAGCCGCCGCAGGAGCGCGACGCCGTCGTCGCGTCCTTGACGCCTTCGACCGTCGTGAGGCCGCTATTGCGGATCGCGGAGCAGATCGCGCCCTTGCTGACGCCGTTGCAGCCGCACACGATCGCCTCGTCGGTCATCGCGGCGACCATGCCCTCCGTGCCGCCGCCCCCGTTTTCCGCGCCGGATTCTTGGAGGAGCTTGGTGATTTCCATCTTCGTAATATCCGCCTGGGACTTGATCATCTGCATGAGCCGCGTGCTCTCCGACGTATCGCCGAACAGCACCGCGCCTACGATCTTGGAGCCCTTCACGAGCACCTTCTTATAGATGCCGGACCAGTCGTCGTGCACGCGGATCGCCTTCGTCTCCGCGTCTTCGATGAACTGGCCGCCCGAGAATACGTCCACGCCCGACACCTTCAACTTCGTATAGACGACGGAGCCCTCGTACGGAGCGCCCTCCACGTCGGCGAGCCGCTTCGCGAGCACCGCGCCTTGCTCGTAGAGCGGGGCGACGAGACCGTACGCGACGCCGCGATGCTGCGCGCATTCCCCCACGGCGTACACGTCCGGCGCGCTCGTCTCGAGCCAGTCGTTCACCGTAATGCCTTGCGCGACGTCGAGGCCCGCCTCCTTCGCGATCGCCACGTTCGGCCGGATGCCGACCGCCATGACGATCAGGTCCGCTTCGGTCCAGGTGCCGTCGGCGAAGCGAAGGCCGGTCGCGCGTTCCTTGCCGAGAACTTCGGCGGAGGACTTTTCCATAAGAAACTTCATACCTTGCTTCTCGAGCGCCTCCTGCAGCAGCTTCGACGCGGTCGGGTCGAGCTGGCGCTCCATCAGATTGTCGCTGATGTGCACGACCTCGACCTGCATGCCGAGATTGAGCAGGCCGCGCGCGGCCTCTAAGCCGAGCAGACCGCCGCCGATGACGACGGCTTTCTTGAACCGCTGCGCCGCCTCGCGCATCAGCTCCGTATCCCGGATCGTTCGGTAGGCGATGACGCCCGGCAGCTGCGAGCCTGGAATCGGGATGACGAACGCGTTCGAGCCGGTGGCGATAACCAGCTTGTCGTAGGACGTCGTCATCGGGCCCGCCGCGCCGTCGCTCGTCACCGTCTTCGCGGCCGTGTCGATGCTCGTTACGCGTTGCCCCGCGAAGAGCTCGATCCCGTTCTTCTCGTACCATTCGTAGTCGTTGATGTAGATTTCTTCCTGCTTCGTGTCGCCCGCCAGCACGTACGACAGCATGATGCGGTTATAGTTCGGGTACGGCTCCGCCCCGAAGATCGTGATGTCGTATTTATCCGGCGCGAGCTTCTTCAGATGCTCGATCATGTTGACGCCCGCCATTCCGTTGCCGATCAAGAGCAGCTTCTGTTTCCCCATGACGTCCCCGTCCCCTCTCGTTATGTCGATACGTTGTTACGCCTTCGCGGCGAGCCCTTCGGCGGCGCGTCCGCCTTCGCCGATCCACGTCTTCTTCCAGCGGCCTTGAGCGACGGCGACGACGACGATGCACGTCATTGCGATCGCGCTGAGGACCAGGAACCCCGGCGCGAACGAGCCGGTCGCGAGCTTCAGGTTGCCGAGAATCTTCGGCAGGAAGAAGCCCCCGAGGCCGCCGGCCGCGCCGACGATGCCCGTAATGACGCCGATCTCCTTCGCGAACCGCTGCGGCACGAGCTGGAACACCGAGCCGTTGCCCATGCCGAGCGCCATCATGGCGACGAACAACATCGTCGTCGTCAGCGCGATATGCGGCAGCATCGAGATGCCGGCCATCATGAGCGCGACGACGCCGTACAGGACGAGCAGCATCCGGATCCCGCCGAGCTTGTCGGCGAGCCAGCCTCCCACGGGCCGGAAGAAGCTGCCGGCGATGACGAGAATCGTCGTGAAGTCGGCCGCCCGGACCGGGTCGAGCCCGTACTGCGTGTTATAGAAGATGGTCAAGTAACTCGTCATCCCGACGAACCCGCCGAACGTGACGCTGTACAGGATGCAGAACACCCAGGTGTCCTTCAGCTTCAGGACGGACGCGTAATCGCCGAGCTTCTTCGGGGCCGGCTGGTTCGGACTGTCTTTCGCCATGACGGTGAACAGGATGAACGCGATCGCGATCGGGATGAGCGCGAACCCGAACACGACGTGCCAGTCGCCGTAATGCTGCGCGATCCGGTTCGCGAACAGCGTCGTGAACACCGTGCCGCTGTTGCCCGCGCCGGCGATGCCCATCGCGAGGCCTTGGTATTGCGGCGGGTACCAGCGGCTCGCGAGCGGCAGCGCCGCCGCGAAGCTGGCGCCGGCGACGCCGAGCAGCAGCGCCACGATATAGAGCTCTCCAAGGCTCTTCGCGAACAGCCAGCCCCAGACGAGCGGGATCATCGTTAAGATCATGCCGATCTGCGAAGTGCGCTTCGGCCCGATGAAGTCGGTCATCCAGCCGAGCACGAGGCGCAGAATCGAGCCGCCGAGCACCGGCAGCGCGACCAGGTTCGCCTTCTGCGCGGCGTCCATCTCGAAATCCGAGGCGATGATGACGGCGAGCGGTCCGAGCAGCACCCAAATCATAAAGCTGACGTCGAAGTATAAGAACGCGCTGAATAAGGACGGCTTATGCCCTGCTTTCATAAACCCTTTCGCTTCCATCGTTTCTCCACTCCCTTGATTCTCTTTAGTAGATAAAAAAAGACCGCACACCGCACCCGGGGTTCGTTCCCCGGTGCGATCTACGGCCTCATTGCCTAGGGCGCCACATCGTTGTGCGCGCCGTGTATACGATTGTCGAGTTCGCCACGTCTTTGTGACTTGGCTTTATTATAGGAGCGAGACGGGACTCATGTCAATAAGGTTAACAAACAAATTTTACAGCTGAAGTTTTTCGTCATTTATGTTATATTATATTCACTTATTATGTCATGTTTGGACTTTCCGACGATAGGAAGTGAATTCATGCTGCAATCGTTCCTCATCGTACGCGACCGCCCCGCGCCGAAGGCGCCTCCCTCGCTCGGCCTTCTGGCCCCGTTCGGCGTCGACGACGAGGAGCCCTCGTATGCGGAGGGCGCTCGCTACGACTCGGCTTCCGCACTGTTCGACGCCGCCGGCCTGCGCGCGCAGGAAGCGTTGCTGCCTGAGCCGGCGGCCGACCTCGATGTGAAGAATGTTGACGCTATTTTGTTTTGTACGGCTTACCCGGTATTATTGAAGTGGACGAAGGCGTTGGAGCATCGCGCCTCTCCTCCGATGCTCTGGTGGTGCGACGACGAGCCGGTCGTGCACAATTGCACGCTCGCCGAACCGATCGACGGCATCCTGCACCCCGGCATGACGACGGCCGAGTTGTACTGGGCGCTGTCGCTCGCATCCAAGCATTACCTCGCCCGGACGCAATGGAAGCAAGAACGGGAGCAGCTGATCGCGAGGCTCGAGGACCGGAAGTGGATCGACCGGGCGAAGTCCATCCTCAGCGAGGTGAAGAACATCACCGAGGCGGAGGCGTACGAATTCCTTCGCAAGCAGGCGATGAACGAACGGCGGCGGCTCGTGGACGTTGCCGTCTCGATCGTGAAAGTATATTCTTTACTCCGAGAGCAAAATCCCAGGGGGCGTACGCGATGATCGAATTTTTGAAGGAAGTCGGACGCGGCAAGCGCGGCGCTCGCGACTTGACATACGACGAGGCGGCCGCGGCGGCGTCGATGGTTTTCGAAGGGAAGGCCACCGACGCGCAGATCGGCGCATTCCTCGTGGCCGAACGCATCAAGATGGAGAGCACCGACGAGATCGCGGCGTTCGCGGAGGCGCTGCGCGAAGGCAGCTTGAAACACCCTATGGAGGGCGCCATCGACTGCGCCGGCCCGTACGACGGGCGGACGAAGTCGTTCTACGCGACGCTGCCGACGTCGTTCGTGCTCGCCGCGTGCGGCGTGCCGGCGACGCTGCACGGCTCGCGGTCGCTGCCGCCGAAGTGGGGCGTGACGCTGCCGGACGTGATCGCGCAGTGGAGCGTCGACGTCGAGACGCCGGAGGGGCTGGAGCGGCTGCGGCGCGCGGCGGACGCAAGCGGGTTCCTGTTCGTGCCGGCGGAGCTCGGCTGCCCGAAGCTGGCGCGGGTGCGCGACATTCGAACGCAGCTGGGGCTGCGATCCGTGTTCAACAGCGCGGAGAAGCTGGTGCGCTATTCCGATGCGCCGTATTTGGCGTTCGGCGTATTCCACGGCACCGTGTTCGACAAGATGGCGCAGCTCGTCTCGAGACTCGGGTATAAGCGGGCGATCATCGTGCAAGGCAGCGAAGGGTCCGAGGACTTGCCGATTCACAAGCGCTCGAGATTATGCGTCGTGCAGGACGGCGTGTCCGAGCTGATGATCGTCGATCCGGAGGTGTATCAGCTGCAGGGCGAGCTCGACGAGGACGCGGAATGGACCGCGGAACGGCAGGCGGCGACGTGCCTCGCCGTTCTGCAAGGAGCGGCGGCGCTGCAGTACACCGACATGACGATTCTGAACGCCGGCGTCCGGCTCTGGCTCGTCGGCGCGGCCGCGACGATCGAGGAAGGGCTCGACCTCGCCCGCGTCACGCTGTCTTCCGGGCAGGCGTATAAGAAGTTCCTGCAATGGCGCGACATCGTCTTGCCGCCGTCTTTATCGTAAACTCCGCCGCTCCGCGCCCCGCCTCGGCGGACGTCGGAGCGCGATAATAAAAATCCCAACGCTCGAAGCGAATGGCTTTGAGCGTTGGGACTTTCCGTTAATCTACGGCTATCGGGTAACGCCGGCAATAGGCTTCCAGTTCCGAAAACTCGGCTTGGTACAGCGTCAGGCCGTTCTCCGCCGTATGCGACGCAGAACCCGGCAGCTCAAGGAATTTAGAGAACAACCGGATTAGCTCCGGTTCGCGTGCGACCGCCCAAAATTGGACGCGCCGCACGTTCGGTTCCTCCGTCTTCATCATGTCGACAAGGGCTTGCAAAAAGCGAAACAACATCCTTCCTCTCCGGCAGGACTTCTCCACGTACAAGACTTCCAATTGGACGACCTCGCGGTTCTCGTACCCGTCCGCCCCCGTCCCGAATACGAACCCGGCCGCGCCGACAGGGACGTAATCGTCTTGGTCGAAGACCAGCATCGCCTTCCCGTACATCAAGGGACTGCTGATAAAGCTCAGCTTCATCGGGAAAGAATACGGTAATTGAAGTTCGTGATGCCGTTCGATCAGAAAGCGAGTATACGCTTTGAAATCCATCTCGAAGAAGCAAGGTCGAAATAAATACGGCATTACTTCAGTGTCACTTGAGTTCGAAGGGAATCATTCAGGCCCACAATACGTCCAAAACCCGAACCTTTCTTGACTTGCTCTTTCCAGGTACCCGGCGTCGGGAACATAGAACCGCCTCCTCTCTTCGTTGAGCTCCTACTATTTTCCTATTATACACGTCGATATCTCGTCAGAATATCCCCCAAACGGGTGATATTTGCGGAAAACACCGATTCCTCTCCCGCGGATCCCTCACGATAGTAGACGAATGTTGCGAATTTCGAATACAACTTGCATAAATAATCGTTCGTCGATAGAGCGGCGAATCGCACTTCCTGGACTTCCGGATGGCGGCAGCGGATCGAATCGATCAACTGGCGTAGCCCGTATAAGAACGATCTCGTCCCTCGGTACGGGCGGTCCAATATCGCTACGTCAATCAGAGCGATGTCTCTATCGACGAAGTCCCGCTCAGGCGTCCCTTGATAATACGCGGCGGCGCTAATTGTACGGCCATCCGGGAGAACTCCTCGGAAGATCGTTCCATGCGTGATATAAGAATAAATCAAAGCGACCATCTGCAGCGTCGTGAATGACGGATGCAAATCGTATTTCCGTTCCAACAAGAATAAGCTCGTTTTCGCGAAGTCGTCGTCCGTCACGCATGGAGCATACGAAACCTTCATTCCGTCAACCTCTTTCCCCCGATGGCATTGTTCCTTACATTCGCTTCTGCAACGTTCGTTCCAAGCTTTCCAAGATTTGCGGGTACCCGTCGACTAATTGCCGGAACGACTCCCGCCTTGCCGACAAGAGTACCGTACGGCCCAACGATCTCACCGTCGCGGTACGAGGGATTCCCTTAAGCAATGCGATTTCTCCGAAATGGTCCCCGTCCTGGAGCACGGCTACTCTCGCCTCTCCATCTTCCGCTGTGCGCTTTAGAATCTCTACCTGCCCCCGCACGATAATAAAAAACTTGTTGCCTTCCTCCCCTTCCCGCACGATGACGTCGTTCCGCTCCCACACCTCCGTCGAGAACAAGCCCGCGATCTCCCGTAACAGCGCAGGATCGATGCCTTCGAAGAAGGAGAAACGAGCGAGCCGCTCGATATCCACTTCCGCGTGCAGACCGTCTTCCGACAACCGGAAGCCGTGCTGTTTATCCCAGAGACTTCGATAGAGGCCCCCTCGTTGCAGCAACTCCCGATGCGTGCCCGACTCGACGATTCGGCCCTTGTCGAAAACATGAATACAATCCGCTTCGACGACGGCGTCGAGTCGGTGAGTCACGGTCACGATCGTCCGGCCCGGACGCAGCCGCTGGATGAGAGCGTTGATTTCCGCTTCCGATACGGAATCCAGCGCCGCCGTAATTTCGTCCAGAAGCAGCAGCTTCGGCCGCCTCAGCAACGCCCTCGCGATCGCGAGTCGCTGCCGCTCCCCTCCCGACATCGTCGCCCCCTGTTGACGAACGACCGTCTCGTACCCGTCCGGCCAACGACGGATGACGTCATGAATGCGAGCCTGCTTCGCGGCTTCCTCGACGTCCTCGTCCGTAAGGTCCGTTCGATCCAGCTTCAGATTATCCCGAACCGTCGCGTGGAAGAAAAACGAGTCTTGCCCCACCAATGCGGTCGCGCTTCGGAAATCAGCCTCGTCGATGTCCGCAAGCTCGAGTCCGTTCAACGTCACGGACCCTTCCGTCGCATGATAGAGCCTAGCGAGCAGCTGCAGCGCGGTGCTCTTCCCCGAGCCGCTCGGTCCTACGAACGCGGTATACGTTCCTCCCGGAATCGCGACGGCAACGTCCTTTAGTTGCAACGATTCGCTATCGTAACCGAAAGACACTCGTTCTAAGCGGAGTTGCTCGATCGTCTCCGGCATTCGCTTCGGTTCGGACGGAGCGGGATCCGCGGGTTGTTCGAGCAGCTCCCGCACGCGCCGGTAACTCACCCCGGATTCCACGAGGTGAGGAAGGACGGCTGTCAAGTTGGTCGCCGCTTGTCCGACTCCGAGAAATAACGTGAAGAAAGCCATAAATTCTCCGACGGAGAGATGGTCTTGAAAAATTAGAAATCCGCCGAAGCCGATCATAATTCCGTTCAACAGCATCAATGCCGTCATCGGAATCCGTTCCATCAACGCGTTGACGACCTGTACGTTCACGCCGAACGTGAACAACGAGTCGATTTGTTTCCGAGCAAGCTCTCGAAATCGACGCTGCTGGTACAATCCATGAATCGTCTTATGACCCTTAACCGTCTCGTCGATCGTACTGGCAAACTGTTCTTGCGCTTCCTTGTATGCGGCGTTGGCTCGTTCGGCCCTCCCTTGCAGCAGCCGCGGACCGACGAATAGGAGCGCGGATGCGGCAAGCACAGCCGCCGTTAACTTCCATTCGATGGAAAAAAGAAAGAACAACCCGAGAAGGACGCTGAGCGACTCTCTCAAGAAGAAAGGGCTCATCGTACGAATCGCGCCCTCCATCGACTGCATGTCGCCCGCGAACCGGGTCGCGATGTCGCCGAACCGGTATCGTTGATAGAAGGACAAGGGTTGTCGCAGAAGATGAGAAAATAAATCCGTACGCAGCCTGCGCACGATATGGCCGCTTAACCGGCCGACGGCGTAATCTCCGGCCAAGTTGCCGAGCACGTTTAACGCCCCGCCGGCGATCAGCAATGCCAAAATGACGAAAAAGACATTTGCATTTTTATCGAGGAAGGCATCGTCCACTAAATACTTCAAACTCAAAGGCGCGGCCACGGCATAAGCCGATTCGATCAGTACGCCGATGATAAAAATAACGACCAGGAGTTTATAAGGAGCCGCCAGTCGAAACATCGCCCGCACGAATTGCAAAGTAAGCGCCTCCCGGTCAGCCGCATGTCAATCTATTCAAGCGGTTTTCCCTAGTATATCATGGAATTCCGCTTGGATGAATGTAGCTCTGCCTGCGCAGTTTCCCTGACTGTAAACGATCGGCACTTGTCGATCTCCGTAGATTTCTATCCCTTGCGGCACGTGCGGATGATGGGCGATGACCGCGTCCGCCCCGGCGTCGGCTGCGGCGCGCAGCGTCCCAACGACATACGGCGTCGGGACGGGCAGATATTCCCTGCCGCCGTGGAAGACGACGACGACGGCATCGACGCGCTTCCGCAGCCTCTCGATTTGTCGGTCGAGCCTCCATACTTCCATCCCGTACGCCCCGGGCCCGCCGTCGACGGATCGGCACGCTTCCCCTTCCGCGCAGTTGACGAGCGACGTCCGCGCCGCCCCGGAGCGCCGGTCCCGCCTTCGGAATCGGAGGACTGCCCTCGTCGAAGACGCATTCGACGTTGAAGATATTCCAATCGCTCTCCCGGAGGAGGGGAAGCACATCGCCGTACACTCGTTCCGGAAATTTTATCATACGCGTCTCATACGCGCGGATCGGAGCCCAATCCGAGGCGAACGTCATCGCGGCTGCGCCGGGCGCGCCTTCCGTCGACGTCGCTCCGCCCCGACGCCACTGTCCCTTCTTCCAATCGATCGTCACGACCGTCCCCCCGATAATGAATAGAATAGAGACAGTGTACCTGCTCGGCGACTGCGGGGTAACTTCCAATTTTATAGTTTGCTGTAGAATCGGAGGCGGACATTACGCGACGGAATGAGAAAACCTCCCGTCCCCTTACGCCGAAGAGCCTCGAATCGGGCCTTGAAGCGGCGGAAGGGTGCGAGAGGTTTCCGGTTCGCCGAGACGCTGCGGTCGCGGCGAGGGGGACGGGACATGTTCTCGTTTAGTCGTTGAAATAAGAGCAGCAATAGTCGGCTACGGTCTGTACCTTCAGCTGAAACTTCTCGTTCGCCGGCACGATGAACGCGCCTTCGCCGTCGATGGTCTTCCAGTCGTGACCTTGAAGCTTGTACTCCAGCTTGCCGGCCGAGAAGTCCATCTCCTCTTTCTGGGAAGTGGAAAACTCGTATTCGCCGGGAAGCATAATGCCGAGCGTCTTCTTCGTGCCGTCCGCGAACAGCACCGTCCGGCTCGTCACCTTGCCGTCGAAGTAGATGTTCGCTTTCTTCTCCACCGTCACGTTCGTGAATTGCGTCATGTCGCTCATCCTTTCCGATTCGCCGATTATCGCGCGTATTCGCTAACTTTACCACAAGTAAGGTTTCCTGTCATGTTCATGTCTGCGACGTTGCGCCGCTTATCTGGACAGTCGATGCTGACCGACCATATTCACTACGGGACGCCTCATTATGAAATTCGATCGATGACGAAGCGTTAGGCAACAGCGCGTCGGGAACCGCAACTCCCTGTCCGGACGATCCGGCGGGGATTTGCTCATCCAGTTCGCTGTGATTTCGACTGTATGTCGGTAACGACCGAATCGAGACCGGCTGCGTCTACCCTCACCTTAATTCTCCCAGGATTCAGAGTCGATTGCACGACCGCCAACGCCAACCCGTTGAACGCCTCGCGCGCGCTGGACTTGTAACACTCCCGACTGTCCGGCCTGCCGTTGTCGACGCCGATCAGCGCGCCCTCCCATTCGCCCGCTCATTCGGCATCCTCCTCTCCGGCCTGTCTTAACACTTCCATCGACTTCAGCTTGTTGCCCTTGAAATCGAACAACGTCAGATTGCTCCAATTGTTTCCATGCCCGACCGACCAATCGTCCTTCGCCGGCGTCCAGCAAGGCTCCCACCAATGGAAGCCGACGCCGAGTCCGTTCGGCACGTCGCGAACGATCTGAAGAAACTCTCGCAGGTAAGCGGCCTGCCCTTCGACGGTGGCCGGATGGGGCGTCTGCAGCGGGGTGTCCGCCTTCACGATAAAGTCGAGGCCTTCCGCCGGCTCCGTCGTCCACGGGTACGCCGTCTCGACGACGACGATCTCCTTGCCGTATCTCGACGCCAAATCGTTCACGTTCGCGCGAAGGTCCTCGAGCGTACCGTGCCACCACGGATAATACGACAGTCCGATCGTATCGAACTCGACGGCGAGCGCCGCGAACCGATCGTAAAATTTGACGCTCGACGCATTGTCGCCCCCTCGGTCGATATGGATCATGACGTTGACGTCCGGGTGCACCGCCTTCGCGGCGTCGACGCCCGCCTTCACCAGCGAAGAGAACGCCTCCCACTGTTCGTCCGTATCGTACTCGGCGTCGACCTTGCCCGTCGGCCAGAGCATGCCGGGCGTGATTTCATTGCCGATCTGCACCATGTCGGGCAGCGCTCCCGCGTCCTTCAACGCCGTCATGACCTCTTCCGTGTATTCGTACACCGCTTGCCTTAGGCCGCCAAGGTCGAGCGCCTCCCATGCCTTCGGCTTGAACTGCTTGCCCGGATCCGCCCACATGTCGGAATAGTGGAAGTCGAGCAAGAAGTGAAGTCCCTTTTGCTTGATACGCTTCGCCACCGGGATCGTGCGCTCGAGATTGCAAAAGGCGCGAGGCGGCTCGTTCCAGATGCGCAGCCGGATCGAGTTGACTCCGTTCCTCTTCAAGATATCAAGGCAATCGTCGGCCGCGCCGTCTTCGTAGAACGCGCCCCCCGCCGCTTCGATTTCGTCTAAGAACGAGACGTCCATCCCGTGAATGAAAGTTGGCTTCATGCGAGGAAAACTCCCTTCCCCAATCGTAATGTTATTCTTTGACCGAACCGAGCACGAGCCCCTTCACGAAGAAGCGTTGAAGGAACGGGTAAACCAAGAGAATCGGCATCGCGCCGATAAATATTTGCGAAGCGGTAATCGTCTTCTGGGAGAGGACCTCCATCTCTGTCGGGGAGATGCTCATATCGCTCATGTCCTTCGTGATGATGACCGTCTGCAAGTATGTCGCAAGGGGATATTGATCCTTCCCGACATACAAGAGACCGTCGAACCAGGAATTCCAATGCCCCACCATGCTGAAGAGGGCGAGCGTCGCGATCGCCGGCATCGAGATCGGCAGGTAGACCGCGAAGAGCGTACGGAAGTGGCCCGCTCCGTCGATGAGCGCCGCCTCTTCCAGATCCTTCGGCACCCCTCGGAAGAAATTGAGCATCAGAACGGTCAAGTATACGTTCACCGCCCCCGGAAGCACGAGCGACCAGAAGGAGCCGACCAGCCCGAGCTTCGTAATGACGATATAAAAAGGGACCAGACCGCCGTTAAAAATCATCGTAAAGACGAATATCCATGCGTAAAGCGTGCGTCCCTTGAACATCGACTCCTCCTTCGACAGCGGATAGGCCGCAAGGAAAGCAAGGAGTAGCGTGAGTCCGGTGCCGATGACGGTACGCTGGATCGACACGAGGAGCGCGTTCGAGAACGCCGCGTTGCTGATCGTCTTCTTGTACGCTTCGAGCGTGAAATCGACGGGAATCAGGCCGACGAGATTCGCGTCGGCGACCGCTTTCGAGCTGAGCGAAACGGCGAAAACATGGATGAGCGGGATGACGCAAAGGATGGCGAGCAACGCGAGACCGGTCAGGTTAAAGATGTTGAAGATACGGTATTGCAATGTTTTGTAATACATGCGCAGCGCCTCCCCTAGAAGATCCGATAGTTCGCCAGCTTATAGGCCAACCGATACGATACGAAGATCAAGACCATGCTGATGACGGACTTGAATAATCCGATGGCGGTACCGAAGCCCATCTCCCCGTTCAGCAGGGCGGTACGATATACGAATGTATCGATAATGTCGCCGGTCTTATAGACGAGCGGGTTGTATAGATTGAAAATTTGGTCGAAGCCGGCGTTCAGAATATTCCCGAGCGACAATGTACCGACGACGATCGTAATCGGCAGCATCGCGGGGATCGTAATGTACAGCGTCTGCTGGAGGCGGGTCGCCCCGTCGACTTCGGCCGCCTCGTATAACGCCGGGTTGACGTTGGCGAGCGCGGCGAGGAAGACGATCGTGCCGAAGCCGAACTCCTTCCACACCTCGGAGACGATGACGGTGAAGCGGAACCATTGCGGGTCGCCGAGGAAGAAGATCGGCTCGATGCCGAACCACGACGACAGGTAGCGGTTCACGAAGCCGCCGTCGGTCGACAAGATGTTGAGCAGAACGCCTCCGAGGATAACCCAGGACAGAAAGTGAGGCAGATACACGAGCGTCTGTACAGCGCTCTTGAAGAGCCGCAGTCGGACCTCGTTCAGGAAGATCGCGAACGCGAACGGCGCGGCGAGGTTGAATAAGATCTTGAGCGACGCGATAATGAGCGTGTTCATTATTACCTCTACGCTGTCTTGTCTCTCGAACAAATACGTAAAGTTATCCCAGCCTACCCAGGCCGAGCCGCCGATGCCGAGCCACGGTTTGAAATCTTGGAACGCCATTACGATACCGCCCATCGGCAAATAAGCGAACACGGCTACGAAGAGCAGGGAAGGCAGGATCATAACGTGGAACTGCCAATTGCGCGCGAATCCTTTCAAAATAGGCTCCCCCTAACGGTTAATAGTGGAAATGGGTCGACGGCGACCGCCTCCTCCGCCGGTTCGCGCCGGGAAGAGAAGAAGCGGACCGCTCGCGGACCGCTCCTGCTTCGATACCCTATTTGATATTAGCGTACCATTCGTTCACTTCCCTCGTAATGTCCGCGCCGCCCCCGGACATCCAGGACTGAACGAAAGCATCGAACGCGTCGATCGGCTTCTGACCGTATATGATTTCGTTGAACGTCTGGTTTTCCAGCTTGTTCAAGTAATCGAGCTTCGACTTCATCGTCTCCGTCGGCGGACCGGTAAACATGTTTTTGTATGAAATGCCTTCCTGCGACAACAACACCTTCGCCGCCCCCGGCGTTTCGACGCCGTAGTTGTTCGCTACTTCCTTCTCCAGTCGCGTCGACGGCTCTTTGCCGTCCGCGAGGTTCAACAGCGCCTTCATCTGCGCGTCCGGAATGCGCGCGCCGTCGCGGACCAGCAAATATCTCACGACGTTGACGGTGCCGCCTTCGATATCGTCCCCGTAAACCGGCTCTCCATTCTCGTCGATGTCATAGTCGTATCCCTTGAACAGGCCGATCTCGTAAGGGCTGCCGGCCGGCGGATTCGCGAGATGATCATAGACATAGTTTTGGTACGTGAAGAGCGCCTCCGGATGTTCCATGTCCTTATTGATCAGAATGACGCCGTTCGTGAAGTGCGTACCGTGGCGTCCCGCCGTGCCGTCCGGGCCGGCCGGGATCGCGTGAGGCTTCCAGGCTCCTTCCGGAACGATCGCCGTATCGCCCAACGGCCATCCGCTCATCCAGTAAGGTCCGGGGATGATGCCGGCGGTGCCCGCAACGGCCGGTTCCGCCGTCTTATTCGCGTCCCATAACGCCACTTCCTGAGGAATGTAGCCCTTCTCGCGCCACTCCTTCAGTTTGGCAAGACCCTGCTTCATCGCAGGATTCGTCGAGCCGTACTCGAGGGATCCGTCCTCAGCGACGTTCCATTGGTTCGGGATGGTGCCGTATGCGCCGAACAACCAGGACGGGGAGCCCATCCACGTTCTCAGCGTATCCTTAAAGCCGATGCTGAGCGGCGTAACCTCCTCCGGCTTCAAGCCGTCGGGGTTGTTATTTTTGAACGCGTCCATGACTGTCTCGAGTTCGTCGATCGTCTTCGGCGCTTGCAGTCCAAGCTTGTCTAACCAATCTTGCCGGATCCATAATAAGTAGTCATGGTTGTAAGCGTAATCTAAAATCGGAATGCCCATCCGCTTCCCGTCTCGTATATATGGATCCCACACGTGCGGGTCGAGTTCCATCGCAGTCTTCCAAGTGTCCGAAGCGTACTTATCGAACAACGTACCCGCTTCTTGGAATATACCCGAGTCGATCAAGTCCTGCTCGAGCAGCTTGTCGCCTACGACGAGCACGTCCGGCATCTTCTGCCCGGAGGACATCGTCAGACGGAGCTTCGTCGCGAAAGCGCCGTTCGTATCCGTCACCGACCAGAGGGACTTGATGTCAATGCCGAACTTGTCGAGCGCCCACTTCGTGGCGACGTTATTTTCGATCGTCTCCCCGTTCTTGAATTTAAGCGCCGGGTCCACGCCCCAAGCCGTGGTGATCGTTACCGGCGGGTCGTATGTTTCCTTCAACTCTCCGCCGGCGCTCTCTACGGCCGACTCCTGCGCGCTTGCGGAATCCGGCGGATCGGCAGTCGCGCTCGAACCGCCTCCCGCGCCGTTGCCCGTGCAACCGGCGAGCAGCGTGAACGCTGCGGCGAATGCGACTGAGGCGGATATCCCTTTTCTCGTAAAGGCTTCCATTTTCGTCGTTCCCCCTTCGTATCATCTGCATTTCTAATTATAGAGGGGCCCGGAATGACAGCCTATGTCGCGATGCGAACATTTCAGCACCTTTCGCAAGATCATGCGGTCAGTCCCGGAATTCGTTGGGCGTCATCCCATAGAACTTTTTGAACATTTTGCTGAAATATTGCGGGTTTTGATAGCCGAGTTCGTTTGTAATCTCGTAAATCTTCTTATTCGTATGCTTGAGCAAATAATGAGCCCGATCCATACGCATACGTATAATATAGTCGCCGAGACTTTCGCCGGTTTCCGCCTTATACATTTTCGACAAGTAGACGGGATGCAAATAGACGCGGTCGGCGATCGCCTTCACCGAGATGTCCCGACCGAGCTCCCCGGTGACGATCTCCTGCACCTGCTTTACGATATAGCTCTTCGCGTACCGCTCCCCGGCCGACAGCTCCGCCTTCAGCTTCTCGAGCATGCCGAGCGACCAATTCCTCAGCTTGTCCGTCGAATGCACCATGTTCTGATCGAGCAGGAAGTCCACGCCCGCCTGATCGATTTCCGCGATGAACAGCCCTTGTTTATGGGCCATATACATGAACGCGTTCGTTACCGACAAGAACACCTCGTACAGAAGCTCCCGAGGCGCTCTCGCCTTCCCGAGATCCGACATCACGTCCTCGATCTTCACGCGCGCCGCGTCCCACTGCTTGGATTCAAGCAGGTGGATGAGCGTCGGCGGCTTATACAAGCTTTCGACCGACTTGATCGACGGCGTTTCGCCGGCGGCCGCGTTCGCCTTGCGATCTTCCAGGAACGTCACCGTCCGCTCCTCGTCCGCATGCAGCAGCATCGCGCCGAGTCCCGCGCGATACGCGCCCGGCAGCTCCTCGGGGAACGCGAACCAATCCGTAATGACGAGAGAAATCTCGCCTTTCAAGTAATTGCTCACATGCTTCTGCAGCACATGCGCGTGCTCCTCGAGGAGCGCCCGTCTCGCCGACTCGTAATCCTTCCGCTTCCGAATCGTCCGGTGAGGCTCCTCCTTCATCTGCGCGATCAGCGCGAGGCAATCATGCGGCGCCCTGCCGTGCCACACCTCGAATGCGCCGCCGAACACTTCTTCCGCGATATTGCCGACGGCGAATTCCATCAGGGCGACGGAGTGATGATCCATGGCGCGGAAATAATGGCCCATCTGAATCAGCATCATGACGGCGAACTCGTCGACCTTGAGCTTTATTTCGTATTGCTCCGCCTTCTCCGTAATGGTTTTGTTGAGCAGCTTGCGGCCGAGCAGCAGGTCGTGAAGCAGACTGGATCGAAGCACCGTAATGTCCGACTTACGGCTGTGCAGCAGCCGATGGTATTTCTCGGCTTCGCTCCACTCGTCGCGCAGCGATTCGATCGCATTCGCTACGCTGGCGATGAATTCGGCGTCGACGACCGGCTTAAGAATATAGTCGAACGCCTGGAGTTGAATCGCTCGCTTGGCATAGTCGAAGTCGGAGTGCCCCGTCAATAGGATGCAGCGGATATGCGGCCATCGCTTCGCGATCGCCTCGATCAAGCGCAACCCGTCCATGACCGGCATGCGGATGTCCGTCACGACGATGTCTACGCTCTGTTCTTCCAGCACAGCCAGCGCCTTCGCGGCCGAATCGGCCTGATACACGCACTCGATCTGCAATTCCTTCCACGGGATCGTCTGGGCTAGACTTTCCGTCACATACGACTCGTCGTCCACCAACAAGATTTCAATCATGGCCCGTTCCGCTCCCTGATCCGAGATCCGGCGCGACATTCCATTCCAGGACTACCTTGAGGCCTCCGAGCTCCGACGCCTCGAACGCGATGCCCGCGCCTTCGCCGTACCGTAACGAGAGCCGCTGATACACGTTCCAGAGTCCGCATCCCATCCCCCCGTCCATCGGAAGCCGGATCTTCTCGTGCAGCTCGCGTCGCTCGTTTACGGTCATCCCTTTGCCGTTATCCTCCACGATCAGACGCGCGACCGTATCGTCCCATTCCCCGATAATCCGGAGATACGCCGAATCCGGTTGCGATTCGATGCCGTGCAGCACCGCGTTCTCGACAAGCGGCTGCAGCGTCAGCGGGGGAATCGCTAGCTTCCTCATACGCTCCGGCACCTCGATCGAACCTTGCAGCCGCTTCATTCGCATCTTCTGAATTTCCAAATAATTCGCGACAAACTCCAACTCCTCGGCAAGCGGAACCATGCCTCTCTCCTGTCGCGTCGTATATCGATAGTATCGGGAGAGATTCTCCGACATCGCGACGACGGCCTGGTGGTTCTTCAACTTGGCCATGCTCGAGATATACGAGAAGCAGTTATAAAAGAAATGCGGATTGATCTGGGACTGCAGCTGCTTGAGTTTCGCTTCGCGAACGTGGATCTTCTCCATATATACCTTCTCGAACAACTCCTGGATTTGCGCGACCATGGAGTTGAAGCGCGTAAACACGAAGCTGAATTCGCTGTTCCCTCTCGGGGTCATGCGAATCGAATAATCGCCGTTCTTCAGCTTCTGGAAGCCTTTGACGAGCTTGCGGATCGGCACCTGCACTTGCGCATAGAAGAAATACGCAGCAAGTATGCTCATGAGCAGCAGACAGGCGACGGAGAAGTAGAACAACCGGCTCGAACTGCGAATCGGCTGAAGTACGTCGCTTAACGGCATATAGTCGATCAGGTACCAGCCCGTCGTATTCGACTTCACGATATAGGCGAGGTATCGCTCGCCGCCCAGCGTCACCGTACGGCTCTCCTTCGGCAGCAGCGGCTCCTTCTCCAGCTCGGCGATCATGCGATCCGCCTGCTGCCGGTCCGCCGAACGGTTATAAATAATGCCGGCGTCCTTCTTGTAAAATACCGGATCGCGCCGTCCGTCGCTCTTGAAACTGTCCAGCATATCCGCGATGTTGCTGCTGTCGAAGCTCACCTCGATAATGACGCCCGCGCCGTTCGCCCGGCCGGAGCCGCCAAGCGTCTCATACGGCGAAACCGTGTAGAAGGAAAATAGGAACTCCCGGCCCGGCTCTTCGGTTCGCGTCACGTGCCAGCCCTGCGCGACGGTCCGATTCAGCTGCTCCGCGTCGTACGCCCGGACGTCGTTCACGGATACGACCCGCTTCAGCATGGGCGAATAAATATAGAGCCGGCTGCGCCAATTCGACGAGCTTTCCTGAATGCGGATTTTCGTCTGAATTCGCTTCACCAGCGTAATCGTGTTCAGATCAAGATAAGGCTGGAAGGTGAAAATATCGCGGAAGCTCGAGATATCGGGATCTTGGATGAGCAGGTTCGGCCATAGCGCAAGCAGATCGATATTCGTGCTCACTTGATTTTGAAAGAACGTCAACTGGTTAATATTCGATTGGTTCAGCTCCGTTTCAAGCACCTGAGAGCTCGTTCGATTCGAGAAGAAATATAAGCCCACGATCGGAACTAACATAATGAGAAGAAGAGTAACGATTTTCGTAAAAAGATTGTACCGCGGCATCGCCGGATTCACACCTTGCAGAATAGTATCGTCCCTCCAATTATAAAGACGTCATTACGTTTCGGATACGTGTCGCTTTCGCATGCGAACCGCCGGCGCAGAAGGCATGACGATGTAACGGCTCATTCTTGCCGCGTTGTATAGAAGACAACCCCCGCTCCTAAGAACGGGGGTCGTCTCTCCATGATATCGAGGTTGATCGCCGAAACATACGATACAAATGCAACATATCTGCATTTTTCGTTACTTCCTCCGACCTCGCTCGGTTCACTTTGCAGTGCAGGCACGCCCGAACGCGCCCGGCGATTGCCAACCAAGAGTTTATTTATTGTTATTTCCTATAAAGTAAATAATATTTATATATTTCACCTATTCGCGTCTACGCCTTACCATAAAGCTGAAGCTGATACCCCTTGAAGGAGTGGAAGACCTATGAACGATTGGAACGCTTCGCTGTACGATAGAAAGCTAGGCTTCGTGTCGGCGTACGGCGCGGATGTGGTGCGGCTGCTCGAGCCGCAGGCCGGCGAGACGGTGCTCGACGTCGGCTGCGGCACCGGCGATCTCGCGGCGCGCATCGCCGAGGCCGGCGCGACCGTCGTCGGTATCGACGCCTCGCCCGCGATGATCGAGAGCGCGAAGGCGAAGCATCCGGCGCTCGACTTCCGCGTCGCGCGGGCCGAAAGCTTCGCGCTGGAGCGACAAGCAGACGCCGCGTTCTCGAACGCGGCGCTCCATTGGGTGACCGACGCGCGAGGCGCGGCAAGCTGTATGTACGACGCCGTGAAGCCCGGCGGCCGGCTCGTCGCCGAGTTCGGCGGCAAGGGCAACGTCGCGGCGTTCGCCGAAGGAATCGAGCGCGTTCTCGCGGAACGCGGCATCGATGCGAAGCCGCTCAACCCGTGGTATTTCCCGTCCGTCGGCGAATACGCGTCGCTGCTCGAATCCGTCGGCTGGGACGTCGCTTACGCCGAGCTGTACGCCCGCCCGACCGCGCTCGACGGACCGGACGGACTGCGCGCGTGGCTCGACGTGTTCGGGGCGTCCTTCTTCGCCGGCATGAGCGACGGCCAGGCCGCCGAAGCGAAGGGCGCGGTCGAAGAACGGCTCGCCCCTTCGCTGTACGACGCATCCGCCCGGACGTGGACGGCTCCGTACCGCCGCATTCGCGTCGTCGCCCGCAAGCCGAAGCGCGAATGAGCCCTGAATGGAATCAATAATTGCAGCCACGGGCATCGACGGCGATCCACTCCGCGAACCGGCCCTGCCGCACGCCGGCCAGCCGATCGGTCAAATTCGGGATGACGCAGGCGTGATTCGGAATGATCTCCACCCGGTCGCCGACCTGCAGCGCTTCCGCCTCCGGCGGAAATTGCAGGTAGCCGTGCTCCTCGTTCAACCCCGTAATGCGAATATCCGGACGTCCGACGACGATGCCGAAACCGTCGCGATGCTGCGCCTTGTCGCTCGTCAGCGTCTTCGTCCCCGCATCGATCGTCGCGCGCCCCGCCATCGGCGCGCTGACGACCGTGGCGACGACCCGCAGCGCGCATTGCTCCTCCGTCGCGATACCCATGCCGACCCCGGACGCGTCGTAGAAAATGTAGTTCCCCGCGCGCACCTCCGTCACGCCTTGCAGCGCTTCGCAATGCAACGAGGCGGGCGTCGAGCCGGTGCTGACGATGCGCACAGGCAGCCCCGCCGCCCGAAACCGCGCGACCGTATCCGCGACCGCGTCCGATTCCGCGCGAACTGCGGCCTGCAACGATGCCGCGTCCCGATGGCTGTAAATCGTACCGAAATAGCCCATGACGCCGGCCACCTCGATGCCCGGCAGCCGCTGCACGGCTAAAGCGAATTGAACCGCGTCCTCGCCCGGCTGCCGTCCGCCCCGGTGCAGCCCGCCGTCGATCTCGACGAGCGCCTGCACCGGCTTGCCGGTACGAACGCCGACGGCGGCCAGCCCCTCGGCCCCGGTCATGCTGTCCACCGCGGCGATCATCTCGGTGTTGACATGCAGCGCGGCGAACCGCTCCAGCTTATCCGCTCCGATCAGAGGGTATGCGACCAGAATCGAAGAAAACCCCGCCGCGGCGAACGTCTCCGCTTCCGACAGCTTCGCCGTCGTGATGCCGATCGCGCCTGCCTCAAGCTGCTTGCGGGCGATCGCCGCCGACTTATGCGACTTGATATGCGGGCGATGCGCGATCCCGCGCTCCGCCAGCTTCGCCGCCATGGCGGCGACGTTCCGCTCCATAATGTCCAAGTCCACGATCGGCGCGGGCGTCGTCAGTTCCGGATACAAGCGTATCATCACTCCACCTCGACGATGAGCTCGATCTCGACGGGCGTGTCGAAAGGAAGCTCATTGGACGAAATCGCGGACCGCGCGTGACGCCCTTTCTCCCCGAACACCTCGACGAACAAATCGGACGCTCCGTTGACCACGAACGGCTGGTGCACGAAGCCCGGCGCCGAGTTGACGAACGCCAGCATCTTCACGACCTGCTTCACCCGGTCCAGCTCCCCGAGATGCTCCTTGAGAACGCTTAACAAATTGATCGCGACTTGTCTGGCGACGGCATAGCCTTCCTCCACGGTCAAGTCCGAGCCGACCTTCCCGGTCCGCATCAGCACCCCGCCGATGCGGCAGTCGTTGCCCGACGTATACACCAGATTCCCGACTTGCTTGGCGGGCACATAATTGGCTACCGCGGGAGGTACCGCCTCGAGCGTAATGCCCAGTTCCAACAGCCTGTTTTCCACGTTCCCCATAGCGATTCGCATCTCCTTAGGATTGAAAATGATGTCCGCAACCGCAGTCGCGCGATCGCGCTCGAATGAGCTCTCCCGGACGCTGCCCCAGCGACCGGCCTTCCGTCATCGTGCTTACGCCGTTGACCCACACCCGCTCGATCCCGGTCGGCGCCCGGGCAGGGTCCTGATACGTCGCCCCGTCGGCGATCGTGTCCGGGTCGAACAGCACCGCATCCGCCCGATAGTCCGGCAAGAGCAGCCCGCGCCGCCCGAGCCGGAACCGCTGCGCCGGGAACGAGGTGACCTTGCGGACCGCCTGCTCCAACGACAGCTTCTTCTCCTCGCGCACGTACTTGGCGAACAGTCGCGGGAACGTCCCGTACGTCCGCGGATGCGGCTTCCCCGTGACGCAGCCGAGGCTGTCGGAGATGACGATCGAATGTTCCCACGTCACCGCCCGATCGACGTCGGTCCCCGCCATATGGAAGTAGACGATGGACACGTTGCCTCCTTCTTCGAGCAGCAAGTCTAGCGCGCAGTCGATCGGGTCGACGCCGCGCTCTTCGGCGATCTGCGCGATGTGCTTTCCTTCGCACGCTCGCCCGCCGGCGGTCGCCGCCGCCGACACGTACACGCTGTGCCAGCCGGTCGAGGCGACGAGATTGTCCCAATCCGGCTGCTCCTCGCGCAGCTCCGCCTTCAGCCGCGCGCGGACGGACGGGTCCTGCAACCGCCCGAGCGTCGCGGCGATGCCGCCTTCGAGCGCCCACGGCGGAAGCAAGGTCGTCAGCGTCGTGGAGCCTGCGTCGTACGGATATACGTCGCAGGCGACGTCGACGCCCCGCGCCCGCGCGTCCGCGAGGAGCTCGAGCGCTTCGCTCGTCTTGCCCCAATTGCTCCTTCCCGCCGCCTTCAAGTGGCACACCTGCAGCGGAACTCCGCTCCGTTCGGCGATCCAGAGCACTTCCTTCAACGATTCGATCAAGTGGTTGCCTTCGCCGCGAATATGCGCCGCGAGGAGCCCGCGATACGGAACCATCGCGCCGCACAGCTCGGCGAGCTCCTCTTTCGTCGTGTAGCTCCCCGGCGCGTACAGCAGGCCGATCGACAGGCCGATCGCCCCCGCTCGGAGCCCTTCCTCCAGCAAGTCCTTCATGACCGCCAGCTCCGCCTTCGACGCCGGACGCTTCTCGAAGCCCATAGCGGCGATGCGAAGCGAGCCGTGCGCCACGTACGTCGCGACGTTCTCCGCCGGACGGACGGCGGCGAGCGCGTCCATGTATTCGCCCGCCGTTCTCCACGTCCAGGGCTTCGAGGCGCGGCCGACGACCGGCTCGATATACGACCGCAGCAGCTCGATGCGAGCCGGATCGAGCGGAGCGGGCGCCAGCCCGCAGTTGCCGACCACCTCCGTCGTCACGCCCTGACTCATCTTCGCTTCGCCGAAGGGCTGATCGAAGAGCATCAGGTCGGAGTGCGTATGCCCGTCGATAAAGCCGGGAGCGACGACCTTCCTGCCGGCGTCCACCGTCTCTCTCGCTTCCGCATCGATCGAGCCGATGCAGGCGATGCGGCCGTCCTTGATGCCGACATCTCCGTACACCCATGGATTGCCTGTACCGTCGACGATTCTGCCGTTCTTAATGAGTACGTCTAACATATCCCGCCCTCCTCCGTTTCCCTCCAGACGTTAAGCGATGCCGGGTTTCCCAAAATCAGGATAACACACGCTCGCATCCCGGCGGGAGATTTATTCGTACCGCAGCGACTCGATCGGCTGCATGCGCGCCGCCTTGCTCGCCGGATACAAGCCGAAGAAGATGCCGACGACGGTGGAGAAGCCGACGGCGAGCAGCAGCGCCCACCACGAGACGAGGAACGGCCATTGCGTCGCGGCCGAGAACGCCCAAGACGCCAAGAGGCCGAGGGCCGCGCCGAGCAATCCGCCGAGCAGCGTCAGAATGACCGCTTCGATCATGAACTGCGCCATAATGAGCCCGGGCGTCGCGCCGATCGCCTTGCGAATGCCGATCTCCCGCGTGCGCTCGGTGACGGAGACGAGCATGATGTTCATGACGCCGATCCCGCCCACGAACAGGGAGATGCCCGCGATCGAGCCGATGATGACCTGAAGGATCGAAAACACCGACGACACCTGCTGCTGCGCCTCTTCCCCGGTTTGCGACATATAATCGGCCGCCTCGGCGTTATGGCGCTTCGCGAGCAGCTTCTTCACTTCGTCTACGACGTTCCGCAGCTCCTCCCCGTCGCCGACGTTCGCGAGCAGCTCCACGTACCCGTATCTCGCGGAGCCCGGAGCGCCGGGCAGCGCGCCCGACGGCGCGTACGCGGCATATACCGTGCCGCCGAGGCCGCTCAGCAGCGACTCCTCCGTCTCGAACACGCCGACGATCCGGTAGACGCGGGCGCCGACCTCCAGGCGTTGGTTCATCGCCGCCTGCGCGCTGCCGAACGCCTCGATCGCGAACTTGTCCGCGACGACGAGCACCCGCTGCCGCGACCGCTCCTCCGCCTCGGAGAAATAGCCTCCCGCCGCGTACTTCAGCCCCGCCAGCTTCGCGTACTCCGCCGGCGTGCCCGTCACGTCCAGCCGGTATTCCGTCGCCCGGATCGTCGTCGTCAGCCGCGCGGACGTCGTACCGGCGGCGGCCTCGATGCCTTCCAGCTTCCGGATGGCGTCGAGGTCCGACGACGTAATGAGCAGATCGGCGTTCGTTCCGCCCCCGTCGCCCCCCGGCAGCACGACGAAGTATCCCTTGCCGTATTTGGCGATATCGGCGACGATCGACGATTGGCCCGCCTGGCCGATCGAGACGACCGTCACGACGGCGGCGATGCCGACGACGATGCCGATGATCGTTAGGAACGACCGCATCTTATTGCCGCGCAGATTGTCCAGCGCGATCGCCAAATTTTCGAAGATCGTCATGCCCCGTCCACCGTCCTCGTGTCGGAGACGATATCCCCGTCGCCGAACCGCAGCACCCGCTTCGCGTGCGCCGCGATGTCCGCTTCGTGGGTGACCAGAATGACGGTCGCCCCCTCCTTGTGCAGCTGCCCGAACAGCTTCATAATATCCTCGGACGACTTCGCGTCGAGGTTGCCCGTCGGCTCGTCGGCGAGCAGCACGGACGGCTCCATCGCCAGCGCCCGCGCGATGGCCGCGCGCTGGCGTTGGCCGCCCGACAGCTCGTTCGGCCGATGGTGGACGCGTTCCCCGAGGCCGACCTTCCCGAGCAGCTCGCGCGCCCGTTGCGTCCGCACGGCGCGCGGCACGCCGCCGTACACGCAAGGCAGCTCGACGTTGCGCAGAATCGATTGGCGCGGCAGCAGATGGAAGTTCTGGAAGACGAAGCCGATCTTCTTGTTGCGCACGTGCGCCAGCCGTTCCTCGTCGAGCGTCTCCACCTGTTCGCCGTCCAACACGTACGTCCCGCTCGACGGCGTATCGAGACAGCCGAGTATGTTCATCAGCGTCGACTTGCCCGAGCCGGACGGGCCCATGATCGCGACGTACTCGCCCTTCCCGATCGTCAGATCGAGGGGCTTCAGCGCCTGCACCTCGACCGCGCCGTTCCGATACGTCTTCGAGACGCCCGTAAGCCGGATCATTCGGCCGCCCTCGCTTCCGCGGCGTCGCCTTCGCGCAGTCCTTCCGGCACCGGGTACACGTAGGCGTCGCCGGCGGCGAGACCGCTCAGCACCTCGATGCGCTCGCCGTCGTCCTTGCCGACCGCCACCGGCAGGCGCGTCGCGACCCCTTCCGAGACGCCGTACACGAATACCTCTTGTCCTCTGTATTGGACCGCGTCGAGCGGCACGAGCGCCCGTTCCTCTCCGGGCAGCGCGAATTCGAGCGTCGCCGCGTAGCCCGGCTTCGCGACATCCGGCGGCACCGATCCGCGCGGCAGCGATACATGGATCTCGACCTCGTAATCGAGCCCGTCCGCGGTCGCCGGACGAGCGACCGGGGAGATGTACGTCAGCTCGCCTTCGAAGCTCGCGTCGAACGCGTCGCCGGTGACGATCGCCTTCATCCCCGGCTTCACCTTGCCGGCGTCCAGCTCGGTCAGCGACGCCTTCACGAGCAGCTGCGAGACGTCCGCCAGCCGCAGCGCCTCCATGCCTTCTTGCGCGCGCGCCCCGTCGTCCAGCGACACCGAGGCGACGACGCCGCTCCCCTCGGAGAAGACGACCGCCTCGTCGATATACTGCTGAAGCAGGGCGATTTCATTCTGAAGCGAAGCCGTCTGGTAGAGGTGCAGCCGCTGCGCGCTCTCCTCCGCCTCGAGCAGCTTCTCCGCCTCGGCGGAGTCGGCCTGCGCGCGCACCGCTTCGAAGCTGCGCTTGCGTTCGACGTCACGCCGCGCGTCCGCGATCTCGAGCTCGGCGCGGGCTTCGGTCAGGCGCCGAAGCCAGTCGCCGGCGTCGTATTCGAACAGGGGCTCGCCCGGCTCCACCGCGTCGCCCGGCTCCACGAACACCGCGACGACGCGGGCCGAGCGCTCCGCGTACACCGTCGTCTCGGACGCCGGCGCGAACCGGCCGTTCGCATATACCGACTCCGCGATCACGCCCGTCTCCGCCGCCCTGAGCTCCACCGCGAGGGTCGAGCCGAGCTTCATCGCGTTGACGGCCGCGAGACCGCCGACGACGAGCGCCAGCGCAAGCAGCCATACCCACTTCTTTCGCATCGTACGTCAACCTTTCATCATGTAAAATTCGAATGTTATACGGCGGGCGCGGCGGGAATAAGCGCGAAGAGCGACGTTCCGACCCGGACCAGCAGCCAAGCGCCGACGATCCAGACCGCGACCGACTTCGGCGGCTTCCGCATCATGACAGCCGCGCCGATCACCGTCAGCACGAGACTCCATAAGCCGAACGGGTCCAATACGGACGAGGCGAGCGTGAAGAGGAAGCCCGACTTCTCCGCGAAGAACACCCCGCCGTTCAGCATCACGTCCGAAATCGAATCGGCGCCGAGCCCTACCGCCAGCCCCGTCGTCAGCAGGCCGCCGAGCAAGCCCGGGATCATCGAGTACAAGGATACCTTGGACAGTTGCATGTACGACCCTTCGCCGCGCACGATCATATTGAGCAGGAACAACAACAATCCGACGAAAAACATCAACGCGGCCGGCATGATCGCCGCCGTGACCCACGCCATGACGCGGGTGACGCCGAGGGCCATGTCCAGCTCGGCGGCGCCGATCGGAGGCTGCTGCGATTCGAGCTGAACGAGCACCTCCTTTTCGACCAAAGGCCATTGCAAATACGTCGTCGCGACCGACAGCAGCGTAATCAGCACAAGCGCCGCGACCCAGCCTCCGCGCTCCCGCAGCCGCTCGAACGCCGTCGTCGGAGACCCTAACACTTGGAAAATCGCCATCTTCATCCCTCCACTGGAAACTATCGTACCTTGGTAGAATTATAGCATAGTGCCTCCTTCCCCCGTGGTATAATGGCAGAAAACTACAAGAGAGACATGGGAGAAGCCGTCATGACCATCTTCATGCACATCTTGCTTCACAACGTCGTTCCGCTATCCATCATGATCGGGCTCGGCGTCGCGCTGCAGCGCGCGTTCAAGCTCGATATCCGGACGCTGTCCAAGCTGAACTTTTACTTTTTCTCGCCTGCGGTGCTGTTTACGATGCTTTATGAGTCTACGTTCACGACGGATACCGCGTTTCGCACGCTGCTCTTTTTCGTCGTGTTTTATTCCATGCTCATGGCCGTCGTGGAATTGTTCATCCGGCTGCGCGGACTGAAGGAAGGCATGCCGTCCGCCATGCGGAACAGCGTTATTTTCTATAACAGCGCCAACTTCGCCATCCCGCTCAATCAGCTCGTCTTCGCGGGCAATCCGTTCACGATGTCGATCCAGCTGATTATCATGGTCATCCAGAGCTTGCTCCCGAACACGTTCGGCATCTTCACCATCAACGCTCGGAAAATGAAGCTCGCCGAAGCGCTCAAAGTCGTCTTCACGTTCCCGGCCATCTACGTCGTTCCGGTCGCGCTGCTCATGAAGGGCTTCGCCGTCCCGATTCCAGCGCCGATCTACGCGCCGCTCGAATACATCGCGCAGGCGTTCATCGCGACCGCGCTGCTGACGCTCGGCGCCCAGCTCGGCAACATGAAGTGGAGCCTCTCGAAGTTCGACCTCGTCTTCTGGTCCAACTCGCTGCGGCTGCTCGTCTCCCCGGCGCTCGGCTTCCTCGTCGTCTGGCTGCTCGGGTACGAAGGACTGCTCGCCCAAGCGCTCGTCCTGTCGTGCGCCGTGCCGACGTCGCTCAGCAGCGTGCTGCTCGCGGTCGAATTCGACAACGAACCCGACTTCGCCTCGCAGGCGGTGTTCACGTCGACCGTCTTCAGCATCGTGACGGTGGCGGTCGTCATCGCGCTGATCGGCGGACTGTAAGGGACGGCAGGGAAAAGGGGAAATCCCCTGCCTCGAATTTACTCTTTTTATTTTCTCTCGCCCCGGTATAATGGAGCACATTACTTACACGACAGACAGAGAATGCGGAGTGGGAGGATATGAAGTTTGCGAAAAGAAGCCTATCCGGACTGACCGGACGGTACGACCGAGCGATTCTAATTCGCCTGATCGGCACGGCGCTGACGACCGTGGCGAACTTCATGATTCGCCCGTTCATGGTGTTGTATTTGTACGACAAGCTGGAAGGCTCCGTACTGCTGCCGATGCTCATCGTCGGACTGCAGCCGCTGACTTCGGCGTTCATCGGGTTGTGGGGCGGCGGCCTTGCGGATCGGTACGGCCGCAAGCCGCTGATGGTCGGAGCGCTCGTCGTCAACATGGCGGCGATGGCGGGGTTCGCGTTCGCCGAGGAGCTGTGGCATTTCGCGTTGTTCTCGATTCTGAACGGCGTCGGCATGAGTCTGTTCTACCCGGCGGCGAACGCGCAGGTCGCCGACATCGTCGCCCCGGAGCGGCGCGCGGAGGTGTTCGCCGCGCTGCACGCGGCGCTGAACGTCGGCGCGGCGTTCGGGCCGGCGCTCGGGCTGCTCGTCTTCTCGTGGGAACCGAAGATCGTCTTCGCCTTCTCGGCGGCGACGTTCGCCGCCTATCTGCTGCTCGTCGTCCGGTACATCCCGGAGACGCTGCCGGCGCGCGCGGCGGGATCGGACGTCGACGCGGCCGTCGGCGGCGGGGCTTCGCGCCCCGCGACGCCGGCCCGGCTGACGTTCCGCGGGCATGGGCTGCTGTTCGCGTTGACGGGCTTGGCGCTCCCGATCAGCCTGCTCTACGCGCAAGTCGAAACCGTGCTTCCGCTGCACCTGCAGACGTCGTTCGCGGCGGATTACAAGGTCATCCTGACGACGATGCTGTCGCTGAACGGGCTGACCGTCATGCTGCTGCAGGTGCCGATCGCGCGGCGGACCGAGCATTGGGCGACGCATCGCGTCGTGCTGCTCTCGTACGGCTTGCTCGCCTGCGTCGCGCTCGGGTACGGCTTCGCGCCGTGGTTCGCGCTGCTGCTCGTCGCCGAGCTGCTGTTCTCGCTCGGCGAGATGCTCAGCGGCCCGCATCTGCAGAAGGCCGTCTCTCTGATCGCCCCGGAGGACATGCGCGGCCGGTACTTCTCGGTGTACAGCATGAACTGGCAGCTGTCGCGCGGACTCGGGCCGGTGGCGTTCGGCTTCATCTTCGAGTTGTATGGCGGGGAGGCGGCGTTCGCCGTCATTGCGGGGCTGCTCGTCGTCTCCGGCGGGGCGCAGTATGCGCTCGTGCGCGCGATCTCGAAGCCGCGCTCCGCCGCCGCGGACGCTTCCGTGCCGAAGCCGGCAGCGGAGGCGTAGGCCGCGCCGCCCGCGGCCGCTGAACCGGAAAACCTCCCTCTAATCTCGTGTTTTCCCCCTCGAAATCGCAGTGTACACGGAAAACCTCCCTCTTATTTCGCGGAAATCGGCCTCTGGGCCGGTTTTGGCGCGAATGAGAAGGAGGTTTTCCCGTTGAGTCGGCATTTTGAAGTACGTCTATGCGTTTAGAGGGACTTCTTCCGTTTCGCGATGCGGCTCCGCATGCGAAGGGTTTCCGGCGGTCGGCCGGGGGTGCGTGCGATTGACGGGGCGCGGTTCGAACTGTGGCGCTGCGAGAGTAATCATCCGGGCGGTTAGCGGGAGCGCGGCGGTTGCTGTGGGCGGTGCACTCCCGTCGGCTGCGGGGGGGCACGCAACGCAGCAAGATGTGTCCGGCGGCTGGAAGGGGCTTGCGCATGGACGGTGCGGTGCTCGCTCACATCATCGCGGAGGCGCAACGGTTCCGGTTCCGCCTGGCTGAGCGAAGCCCCCTCACCCCAATGCCAAATAAAAAAACCAGACAGCTCGCAGCCGTCTGGTTTCCGGTTCACCCGCCGATGTAGCGGGCATACAAACTCTTCGCGCGCGCCACGTCCTCCGTGCCCTGCACGAGCGTCCGCCCGTCCGGGAACAAGACGAGCCGTTCCCCTTCCGCCAGCGTCGCTCGCAGCAGGAACGGGTTGCGCTCGACCGCGGCGCACACCGGCGCGAGCCGCTCGGCTAGCCGATCTAGGTCGAACGGCCGCGAAGCGCGCACCTGCACCGTCTCCCGCCCGCACAGCGTCGTCGTCTCGCTCTCCTCGAAGTCGAGCGACGGATACCGCCTTGCTTCAAGCGCGCCGCATGTCGGGCAATCCGGCTTCGACGGGCGAAGCTTCATCTCGAACACCTGATGCCGCCAGATTTCCAGCGACAGCAGTCCCCGCCGCCGCGC
>JAPSKX010000212.1 GCA_031181325.1 Paenibacillus sp. | reverse complement strand
CCATCTTATCCCGAGCCCGGCAGCTAACCTCGTCAGCAGGAGATGGGTCGATTTTCTCATGCATTCTTAGCATCATACTCGCCGTGACCCGATTCCGTACGGGCTTTCGTGCGTATATACGACCCCGTTCGTTGCTCCGCTGACGAGACATGGATTGCTCATGTCGCCGGCGGAGTTTGTTTGCGTTCGGACGCCGCCGGCGGCCTACACGATTCGATAACGAGGAGGAGGAAGACGCATGGCGCAACCGAAGTACATTACCGACATCGATAAGCTCGCGGCCATCCCGGAGGACGAGCGGCGGCGGCTCAAGCGGATTACGGAGAAGTTCGTATTCCGCGTGAACGACTATTACTTGAACTTGATCGATTGGAACGATCCCGAAGACCCGATTCGTAAGCTCGTCATTCCGAACGAAGGCGAGCTGCTCGAATACGGCCGTTGGGACGCTTCCGACGAGGATACGAACTATGTCGTGCCGGGCTGCCAGCACAAGTACCGTTCGACGGCGCTTCTCATCGTATCCGAAGTGTGCGGCGCCTATTGCCGTTACTGCTTCCGCAAGCGCCTGTTCCGCGCGGACGTGAAGGAAGCGATGTCCGACGTCGAGCCTGGCTTGCGGTACATCGCGGAGCATCCCGAAATCAACAATGTGCTGCTGACCGGCGGCGACAGCCTCATTCTTGCGACGCCGAAGCTCCGTTCGATCCTGGAGCGGCTGCGCGCCATACCGCACGTGAAGATCATCCGGCTCGGCTCGAAGCTGCCGGTGTTCAATCCGATGCGCATCTACGAAGACGAGGCGCTGCTCGAGACGATTCGCGAGCATTCGACGCCGGAGCAACGCATCTACGTGATGGCGCATATCAACCACCCCCGCGAAATTACGCCGGAGGCGAAGCGCGGCTTCGAGGCGCTGCACGACGCCGGCGCGATCGTCGTCAATCAGACGCCGGTGCTCCGGGGCATCAACGACGATCCGGCCGTGCTCGGCGAGCTGCTCGACAAGCTGAGCTGGGCGGGAGTAACCCCGTACTACTTCTTCGTCAATCGTCCGGTCGCCGGCAATTCCGACTTCGTCCTGCCGCTCGAACGGGTGTACCGCATCGTCGAAGAAGCGAAGGCGCGCACGTCGGGCCTCGGCAAGCGAGTGCGGCTGTCGATGAGCCATACGTCCGGGAAGATCGAAATTCTCGCGATCGAGTCGGGCAAGGCGTATTTGAAATACCATCAGTCGCGCGACGGCGCGTACGGCACATTCATGATCCTCGATTGCCCGAAGGAAGCGGCCTGGTTCGACGACCTGCCCGGCAACGAGAAGTACTGGAAGAAGCCGGCGAAGCGTACGGACGCCGTCGTCTCGGTGAACGAGCTGCCGGACGTACCGCGCCCGGCGCGCATCGCGAAGTAACGCAAGGACCTCTTCCTATGCTCAGGGAGGGGTCCTTTTCCATTGGAAGAATAGTCAGGCGGCAATAGGTGAAAATACCGATGATCCCGTAATTCACCAACGCAATCGGAGGTGTACGTTCATGACGGCTCACGCCACCTTGGCGGCGCATGAATCGCTCGATCTTCACGAGATGCTGAACCTGAAGACGCTCAATCTGGCGAAGTCGAAGCTGATGCAAGGCCTCGTCTTCGACCAAGAGCTTCGGGCGCTAATGCAGAAGGATGTCGAACAATCCCGGAAAGCGATCGCCGACCTTCAAGCGCTGTACGCGAACGCGCCGTTCCGCGCTCCGGTTCCGGAGCTTCGTCCAACGCCTATCCTGAATTGAAAGGACAATTCAATCGATGAATCAAGATTACTTGGACCCGATCAACGCGCTGAACGTGCCGGAGCTCGCGGACGTGACGTTCGCCATGGATTTCCTCGTCCGGGCGAAGGAAGCCGTGCGCAATGCGGCGATCGCCTTCACGGAGGCCGCATCGCCGGAGGCGCGAGGATTGCTGCGCAATCAGCTTCGCGAGGCGCTCGCCATGCATCAAGAGATTACGGAGCTCATGGTCCGCAAAAAGTGGTTCCACCCGCACGAGCTCCACGAGCAATATAAGCTGGACATGCTCTCGGCGAACAATACGGCGATGATCGCCGGCATGGAGCTATTCCGGGAAGACACCTCGAGACGAGGCATGTTCGAACGGAAGCCCGACGTCGGATTAGGAGGGCATGAAGCATGAAGGCGGTAACGTATCAGGGGATTAAACATATCGCCGTGAAAGACGTGCCGGACCCGAAAATCGAGAAGGCCGACGATATGATCGTCCGGGTGACGACGAGCGCGGTATGCGGCTCGGACCTGCATCTCTTGCACGCGATGATCCCGAACCTGCCGGAGGACTACGTCATCGGACACGAGCCGATGGGCGTCGTCGAAGAGGTCGGTCCCGGCGTGACGAAGCTGAGGAAGGGCGACCGCGTCGTCATCCCGTTCAACGTCTCCTGCGGCGAATGCTTCTACTGCAAGCATCAGCTCGAGAGCCAATGCGACAATTCGAACCCGAACGGCGACATGGGCGGCTTCTTCGGGTATTCGCATACGACGGGCGGATACGCGGGAGGTCAGGCGGAATATTTGCGCGTGCCGTTCGCCAACTTCACGCACTTCAAGCTGCCCGACGATTGCGAGGTCGAGGACGAGAAGCTGTGCCTCATCGCGGACGCGATGCCGACCGCCTATTGGTCGGTGGACAACGCCGGGGTGAAGGAGGGCGATACGGTCATCGTGCTCGGCTGCGGGCCGATCGGATTGCTCGCGCAGAAGTTCTGCTGGCTCAAGGGGGCGAAGCGCGTGATCGCCGTCGACTATGTCGGGTACCGGCTCGAGCATGCGAAGCGTACCAACGGGGTCGAGATCGTCGACTTCGAATCGAAGGAGCATATCGGCGAATACTTGAAGGAAATAACGAACGGCGGAGCCGACGTCGTTATCGACGCGGTCGGCATGGACGGCAAGATGACCGACCTCGAGTTTCTCGCGACCGGCATGAAGCTGCAAGGCGGGGCGCTCGGACCGCTCGTCATCGCGTCGCAGGCGGTGCGCAAGGGCGGCACGATTCAGATCACGGGCGTATACGGCGGACGATATAACGGCTTCCCCCTCGGCGACTTGTTCCAGCGCAACGTGAACGTCCGCGCGGGGCAAGCGCCCGTCATCCATTACATGCCGTATATGTACGAGCTGATCGCGACGGGGAAGGTCGATCCGGGCGACATCGTGACGCATCGGCTGCCGCTCGCCGACGCGAAACGCGGCTACGAGGCGTTCGATACGAAGACGGACAACTGCATTAAAGTCATCCTAAAGCCATAAACCGCTGTAGGCAGGAGGAGATTGACGATGACGCAGCAAGGATACGCCTTGCACGAGACGTTGGAGGTCCATGAACTGGCCGCGTTCAAGACGGTCTGCTTGACGAAGTCCAAGACGATGAAAGCCCTCGTGTCCGACGAAGCGCTGAAGCAACTGATGCAGATGGACGTGGATTTGTCGACAAGGCACCTGGAGGAGCTTTGCGACATCTTGAAGAGAGCGAAAACGTAGGAGGCGCCGCATGAATTTTCTATTGGAGAAGTTGACCGGTCTGGACGGACTCACGGATCAAGTGATCGCGATGGACTTCCTCATTTCGGTGAAGAGCGGCGTGCGCACGTATGCGATGGCGGTTACCGACACGGTCTCGCCGGACATCAAAGCGACGTTGACGCGACAGCTCGAGGACGCGATGGATTTGCACGAGCGCCTCTCGGCGTACTTGATGGAGAAGGGGATCTACCATCCTTGGAACGTCGACGAACAGATCGCCGTCGATCTCGCGAATATCGAATTGGCGCTCAAGGCGCCGACGCTGTGACGCCGCCCCGTCCGCGAAAGTCATAAAACGAGACAAAGCCCGAAGTTTCGTCCGAGACAAACAAGTTCGTCCGCAATTCGGCACCGGCCTGAGAGCCGGTGTTTTTTTGCGTGGAGTTCGATCTTTACCAATTCTACATATAGCCTTGACCTCGGTTTAACAAAACCCTATTAAACTAAGAGCAAGAAAATGAAAAAAACGAGATGAAATTTGCATTTTTTGCAATGAATTTCGTCCGAAAGGATTTCGCCGCCATTTCCATTCGATGCTGGAGGGTTTCATGAAAGTTACGCTGAGAGAGATCGCCGATCGAGCGAATGTTTCGATTTCTTCCGTCTCGAGGGCGCTGAGCGGGAATGAAACGATCGCACTGGTACACGACCAGACGCGCTTGCGAATTATTCAAATCGCGAAAGAATTGGGCTACCACAAGCTGCAACCGCCGCAAGCGAGCAGCGAGAAAGCATCGGATTTCAGAGTCGGCCTCGTCTTGCACCATGCGAAGTCGAAGTACAACGATCCGTACTTCTCGGAGATCATCTACGGAATCGAGAGAGAACTGATGACGAGAGGGTTGTTGTTGGAATTTACCGTCGAAGTGGAGGAATGTTTCAAATCCGAGCCGTTCGCCGACATCGAGAAGAGCGATCTGGGCGTCATCTGCGTCGGCCCGCTCAAGTCATCGATCGTAAAGACGTTGTCGAAGCAAATTCCTTGGTTGTTTTGCGTAGGCGGGCTGGAGGTGCCGGGGATCGACGGCGTGACGGTCGACTTCCGCGGCGCCGCCAAGCATGCCGTCGACTACTTAATCGGGCTCGGCCATCGAAAGATCGCCTTCATCGGCGGCAGCTCCAAAGTAGGCGCCTCCCTCGAACAGGAGGAACGGTATCTCGGGTACAACCAAGCGTTAAGCGAAAACCGCATTCCCCTTGTTCCCGAGTGGATCCGGGACGGCCGCTTCGATCCGGCGCACAGCTACGAGGCGATGCTGGACATCCTTCGATCGAAGGACAGGCCTACGGCGCTGTTCGTCGCAAGCGATAAGATGGCGTACGGCGCCTATAAAGCGATCCAAGAGGTCGGACTGTCCATTCCGGAGCACATATCGGTGGCGTCTTTCGACGATATCGAAATGTCCGAATTCATGAATCCCGGGTTGACGACGGTTCGCGTCCATAAGGAAGAGATGGGACGGACCGCGGCGAATCTGCTGATCCAACGGATGGAAGGGACGTTCCCGTTGCCGATGACCAGCTATTTGCCTACGGAATTCATCGTTCGAGGCAGTTGCGCGAAACGCGAAGATCACACCTAGGAGGAAATCATGGAGCACTCGTGGAGGGCGAGGAAGACGTATGCCGCCGTCAAGCGGCATTGGCAGCTATATGTATTGATCGCCCCGGTACTCGTCTATTTTATCGTCTTTCATTATGTACCGATGTACGGGGTTCAGATCGCTTTCAAAGATTTCATAGGCACGAAAGGGATCTGGGGCAGTCCATGGGTCGGTTGGAAACACTTCGAACGCTTCTTCGAGAGCTTCTTCTTCTGGAGGCTGTTGAAAAATACGATCGGCATCAGTTTGTACGAGCTGGCGGTCGGATTTCCGATTCCGATCTTGCTGGCATTAATGATCAACGAAGTACGCAGCAGTCCGTTCCGAAGGTTTGTACAAACCGTAACCTATGCGCCTCATTTTCTATCTACTGTCGTATTGGTAGGGATGGTCGTCATCTTCTTGTCCCCTACGACCGGGATCGTCAATCAAGCGATCCAGGCGTTCGGAGGACAGCCGATCTATTTTATGACGGAGCCGGATTGGTTCAAGAGCATCTATGTTTTTTCCGGGGTTTGGCAGCAGATGGGATGGAGCTCCATTATTTATTTGGCGGCGCTCTCGGGGATCGATCCGCAGCTGCACGAAGCGGCTCGCGTGGACGGAGCGTCCCGCCTTCGCCGCATATGGCACGTCAACCTGCCGGGCATCCGTCCCACGATTATCATTTTGTTGATCCTGAACGTCGGGTCCGTAATGGGGGTCGGGTTCGAGAAAGTGTTTCTGATGCAAAACTCGTTGAATCTGGAAGCGTCCGACGTCATCTCCACTTACGTGTACCGGAGCGGGATTCTCGGTTCGCAATACAGCTTCGCTTCGGCTGTGGGATTGTTTAATTCCGTCGTGAATTTCATGCTGCTCGTCGCCGTGAACCGGATGGCACGGAAGCTGAATCAGACAAGTTTGTGGTAAGGGGGGAAGGAAGTGTCGAAAATCAAGCTTCGTCCGTTCGACATCGTGAACGGCGCATTGCTGCTGTCGATCAGCATCGTTGTCATCTATCCGTTGGTCTTCGTCCTGAGCGCCTCGATCAGCGACCCCGCGGCCGTCTTGTCGGGGAACATGTGGCTGTGGCCTGTAAACGTCAGCTTTACCGGTTACGAGAAAGTATTCGGCAATACGGAACTACTGACGGGGTATGCGAACACGATTCTGTATACCGTCGTAGGTACGGCGATCAACGTGGTGATGACGGTCATGGCAGCCTACCCGTTGTCCCAACGCAGCTTCGTCGGACGCAATCTCATCATGGCGTTGCTCGTCTTTACGATGTTCTTCAGCGGGGGATTGGTACCTGCCTATATGATCGTGCGCGATCTCGGCATGACGAATACGATGTGGGCTCTCATCATTCCGAGCGCGGTATCCGTCTACAATATCCTGATCATGAGGACCTATTTCCAAACGAGCATTCCCGGCGAAATTCTGGAAGCGGCCGCCATCGACGGGAGCTCCGATTTCCGGTCTCTCGTCCGCATCGTCTTGCCGCTTTCGTTACCGATTCTGGCCGTCATGGTGTTGTTCTACGCGGTAGGCCATTGGAACGCGTACTTCAACGCGCTCATCTATTTGACGGATCGGGAGCTGTACCCGCTGCAGCTGTTTATGCGAGAGATTTTGATTCAAGGTCAAATGGAAGAAATGATTAACGCCGCGGACCATACCCATGCCCAAACCATCATGGACGAGGAAACCGTCAAGTACGCCATCATCGTCGTAGCCAACTTGCCGATTTTCCTGCTGTATCCGTTCTTGCAAAAGTATTTCACCAAGGGCGTAATGATCGGGGCTTTAAAGGGGTAACCCCTTAGGAGCATATATATAATACATGGATCGAGGAGAGAAAAATCATGAAGGTCAATAAGAAATGGGTAGGCACGACGACTTCGGTGCTCTTAACGGCTAGTTTAGCGGCAGGCTGCGCCGGAGGCGCCGCGGAGCCGGCCAATCCGTCCGCCGCGACGAACGAGGGATCGGATGCGGCTAAGACGTCGCAAACCTTCAATGCGACGGGAATGCCGATCGTGAACGAGCCGATCGAATTGACGTTCTTCACCGGGCTGGCGCCCGCCAACGGAAGCACGCCGTTCGAGGAGCGTCTCGTGTATCAAGAGATGGAAAAAATGAGCAATATGAAAATCAACTTCCAATTCGTTCCGTTCGACGGATTAACCGAGAAGCGGAACTTGGCGCTCGCCAACGGCGACTACCCGGATGCGTTC
>JAPSKX010000034.1 GCA_031181325.1 Paenibacillus sp. | reverse complement strand
AGTGATTGATATCGCCATGAAATACGGCTACGAGTCCCCAATTTCTTTCGCGCGAGCGTTTCAATCGCTTCACGGCATCACGCCGGCGATGGCTCGACAAGACGGAATTGCTCTTAAAGCCTATCCGCGCCTCTCCTTCCTGATCACGATCAAAGGAGTAGATGCGATGAATTATCGCATTGAAACGAAGGAATCGTTCGAAGTATTCGGCATGGAAAGAGTTTTTTGTAACGATGGAGGCGGTGATGCGCCGAATACGCCGGCACTATTCTGGCAACAAAGCCGCGACAACGGCGAAGTTGAGCAACTTGCCGCGAACGCCGGCGACTTGCCCCGTTTCGTAAGCCAAGATTCATACAAAGTACATGGGGTTTGCAGTTACAAGAATACAGGGGACGACACGTTCCCGTATATGTTGTGTGCCTTTAAGAACAGAACCAGTAACGTACACGGTTATACGACCATAACGATTCCCGCTCAAACATGGGCTATCTTCCCCTCGGAACCAATTGTCCGGGATGCGTACGGTGAAACCATTGAAACGTTGTATCGACGATTTTATTCGGAATGGCTTCCGACGTCAGGCTACGAGCAGGTGGGTGAAATAGAATTACAAGTTTTCGGTGAAAGAGCCGGGTTTCATTCCGTTGAACTATGGTTCGCCGTAAGGAAATCCTAAGAGACGCTTCCGAGTTGGAGCACAGGCCGAGATGGTGTGTTGGAAATAAAGGATGACAAGGGAGATGGGATCGTGAACAGAAAATTCAACCCTCCGGGAATGGTTTCCTCAGACATATACCATCAAGGAGTTGAGGTTACGTCTTTCCAACGGCTGCTGTTCATTTCAGGTCAAGTAGGTGTCGGATCGGACGGAATTCCCGGCAAAGATATTCGGCGACAAACGGAGTTGGCGATCAATAATTTAAATAAAGTTCTTGCCGGCGCAGATATGGATGCAAACGACATCGTAAAATCCACGATCTATTTAACGGATGAGAATTTGATTGGTGCCTTCATGGAGGCTGGTGCAGGGTCCTTGCCTACCCCTCCCCCTGCGACGACGTTAGTTATTGTCAGAGCGCTCGCTTCACCGGATTTGCTCGTTGAGATCGAAGCCGTCGCAGCGAAGTGACGTTCTATTGTTCCTTATGGGAGCAGAGTTCCGCGGCCTCTGTCCTTATTCTTTTGTGTAACGGGCAACAGACTGACAGACGATCGACGGCCTCGCTGCGCTACCAGGGTACGATAGTTCCGCATGGACACAAGGGCAGCTGGACGACCGGCTGCCGTCGTTCATTGAAGTGTGCTCTGCAGAATACTTGATGTTTATGTTACAATGGAAATAATTTGGTAACTAGGAGGTGCGTTTGTTTTTGGGGAATGACTTTTACAGAAAGATTGGCGCGGCGTTCCTATTTGTAGCAGCAATTATATACACAACGGAGCGAATTGGTAACAAAATTGCGTATAGCATCGAAAGTAGCGGCGGTCATGGAACGTCTTTGCCCGCAAGTGTTAGTTTCTTCGAGAATATATTTGTGCCGGCTTTAGTATTTATCGGAATAATCTTGTTTGTTTACGGCTTTCCAAAGAAACCTTGAATAAAGAACGGAATCGATTGATCGGGGAAGTTTTCTGAGGGAGAGAGTCTGAGCAAAAATAATCGGATGAGAGGAGATCTTCATGATTAGCGAAGAGAACAAGGAAATCATCAGAAAATATATTGACGCCTACAATTCATTTGAAATTGAAAGTATGGTCAGCCTTTTACATAAAGATGTTGTGTTCAGGAATTACTCTAATGGTGAAAAAGATGCCGAGACGATAGGAATACAGGAGTTTAGGGACCTGGCAGAAAAATCAGCGGAGATTTTCTCGAGTCGTTGTCAGACCGTTAAAGACTTTCGTGCCGTAGACGAAAAAACGGAAGTACAAATTGAGTACGAGGCAATATTGGCTGTCGATCTACCTAACGGACTAAAGGTTGGGGAAAAGATTCAATTAAGGGGGAAGTCTGTTTTCGGCATCATTGAAGGGAAAATATCGTTAATTGAGGATTATAGCTGAATAAAGGGCGAGTTAGTCCAGTAATTCGCATCTATGGGGGGCCGCCGCGAAAAATCGGACGGCCTCGCTACAATAATGGGGAGTTCAGCGATCAGCGAGCGTTCGAACAATCGCAGGGAACTTACTACGTTCCAGAACTTAAACGAACCGGCTACCCAATAAGGGAGCCGGTTCTTGCATGAGATTGGGTGATAGAACGATGGTGTGTGCCAGTTTTGAGAAAAGGGTCAAGTTGTTGTCGTCCGACAAGTGCACGCCGGAGGCGTCTCCGCTCCGTTCGATACACTCCCTCGTATAACTTGTATACAAGTATAATAAGAACATGCTATGATAATGTAGAAAATCGTACGAACGGAGGTGCTACGATGCTAGACCTCGAACCGATGCCGTCCGCTCCGAAGCAGTCCGCCCGCGATTACGCGTACGACGTGCTCCGCGATCGCATCATCCGGCTGAAGCTGTATCCCGGCCAACCGTTGTCGGAGAATGAAATCGCCCAGACGCTGCGGATCAGCCGAACGCCGATTCGGGAAGCGCTCGCCCGGCTGTCGCAAGAGCAGCTGCTGGAGGTGCTGCCGCAGCGGGGGACGTACGTCTCCCTCATCGATCTGGAGCAGGTGGAAGAGGCGCGGTTCGTTCGGGAGCAGCTCGAGCCTGCGGTCGCTCGTCTCGCCTGCGAGCGGTTCGCGAACGACCGGCTCGTACAGCTCGAGATGAACGTGATGCTCTTCGAGAAATACGTCGGAGAGAAGGACTATGCCAAGCTGTTCGCGTTGGACGTACAGTTCCATGAGACGCTGTTCGCGGGCAGCGGCAAGGAGCGCATCTGGGGCATCGTGCATACGTTGAACGCGCACCTCAGCCGGATTCGCATGCTGAGTCTTGCATCGGCCTTCCGCTGGGATACGATTGTCGAGCAGCACCGGTCGATCGTCGAAGCCGTTAAGCGTAAGGACGCCGACGCGGCGGAGCGGATCATGAAGGACCATGTCACGCTGATCGTGCATGACCGGGAGGCGCTGGTCGAGAAATACCCAAGCTATTTCAAATCCAAGACGGGGCGGTGAGCCGCGGTTGAAAATGGTGTTTCGCTGGTTCGGGGAAGGCAACGACGCAGTGGAGCTGCCGCATATTCGTCAAATTCCCGGCGTGGAGGGCATCGTCTGGTCGCTGCACGACGTGCCGGCCGGCGAGGAATGGCCGATGGAAAGCATTCTGGCCGTCAAGCGACAAGCGGAGGCGAACGGCTTCCATATCGAGGTCGTGGAGAGCGTGAACGTCCACGAGGATATTAAGCTGGGGCTGCCGACGCGGGATCGGTACATAGAAAACTACAAGCGTACGATCGAGAAGCTGGGACAAGTCGGCGTGAAGGTCATCTGCTACAACTTCATGCCGGTGTTCGATTGGATTCGCACGGAGCTGTACCGGGAGCTGGAGGACGGCTCTACGGCCTTGTTTTACGAGAAGAGCCTGCTGCAAAACATGGATCCGCTTGCGCTCGTGCGCACGATTGCGGACAACCCGAAGTTCACGATCCCGGGTTGGGAGCCGGAGCGATTAAAAGCGCTGTCCGCGCTGTTCGAGGCGTACCGGGACGTAACGGAGGAGCGGCTGTGGAGCAACCTGCGCCGCTTCCTCGAGGAGATCGTCCCGGTCGCCGCGCGGAGCGGGATCCGGATGGCGATCCATCCGGACGATCCGCCATGGTCGGTATTCGGGCTGCCTCGCATCGTGACCGGTCGGGAGAACATCCGCAGGCTGCTGAGCATGGTCGATCACCCGTCGAACGGCGTGACGTTATGCAGCGGCTCGCTCGGCGCGGACCCGGCGAACGACATCCCCGCGATGATTCGCGAATTCGCGGATCGCATCCCGTTCGCTCATATCCGCAACGTGCGCGTCTATCCGAGCGGCGACTTCATCGAGACGTCGCACCGCACGGCGGACGGCACGGTCGATATCGCCGGCATCGTGCAAGCGTACCATGACGTCGGGTTCGCCGGTTATGCTCGGCCGGATCACGGCAGACATCTGTGGGGCGAGGAATGCCGCCCCGGGTACGGTCTGTACGATCGAGCCATGGGGATTATGTATCTCTGGGGGTTATGGGACGCTCTGGAACGTCAGAAGAAAGGGAGCCTGAATCGGAATGATTGGACGCAATGAACGATTAAGGGGCAAAGTCGCGGTCGTCACCGGCGGGAGCGGCGTGCTGTGCGGCGCTATGGCCGTAGAGCTCGGCCGCCAAGGCGTGAAGGTGGCGATTCTGAATCGCAGAGCGGAGAACGGCCAAGCGGTGGCCGACCGCATCCGGGCCGCCGGCGGCGAAGCGATCTCGGTCGCCTGCGACGTCTTGGACGCGGCGAGCGTCGCCAGAGCGGACGAAGCCGTCTTCGCGGCGTTCGGGCCTTGCGATATTCTCGTGAACGGAGCGGGCGGCAATCATCCGGACGGGACGACGACGAAGGAGACGTTGAAGCTCGAGGACTTGGGGCAGTCCGGGATACGGAGCTTCTTCGACTTACGTCCGGAAGGCTTCAGCTTCGTGTTCAACCTGAATATTCTTGGAACCTTGATTCCGACGCAAATCTTCGCGAAACGGATGCTCGGCCGCGAAGGCTGCACGGTCGTGAATCTATCGTCGATGAGCGCGCCGAGCCCGATGACGAAGGTTCCCGCGTACAGCGCCGCCAAAGCGGGGATCGACAACTTCACCCAATGGCTGGCCGTCCACATGGCGGACGTCGGCATTCGGGTGAACGCGATCGCGCCGGGCTTCTTCCTCACGGAGCAGAATCGCGCCTTGCTGACGGAGCCGGACGGCAGCCTGACGGAGCGGGCGCATAAAATTATCGCGCATACGCCGATGAGGCGGTTCGGCAAGCCGGAGGACCTGCTCGGCGTCCTGCTGTGGCTGGTCGACGCAGAGCAATCGGGCTTCGTGACGGGCGCGACGATCCCGATCGACGGCGGATTTATGGCATATTCGGGCGTGTAGCGAGTCAATGAAGAGGCGCGCGAGCCGTCGGAATGGAACGGGGAAATACACAAATAACAACGACGAGGCGGGGAAAGAACGATGGATATTTTAATTACCGGGGCGAATCGCGGACTGGGATATAGCCTTGCGGTCGCTGCGGTCGAGGCCGGACATCGGGTCATCGCCGGCGTGCGGCCGGGTTCTTCGACGGAGCGGTTGGCCGCTTTCGGAGACAGCATCTACCCCGTGGCCCTCGACGTCGCGGACGATCCGACCGTGAAGGCGGCCGCAACGGAAATCGAGCGTCGGTTCGGCGCGATCGACGCGATCGTCAACAACGCGGCGATCCTCGTCGGGCGCGAGGATCGCATCGAGACGCTCGATTTCGACGCGATGCGGCAATCGTTCGAGGTTAACCTGTACGGCGCGATGCGGGTGGTGCAGTCGTTCCTTCCGCTGCTGCGGCGAAGCGCAACGACCGCCAGATCGGTCGTCAACATTTCGTCGGAGGCCGGGAGCTTCGCGAACGCATACGGCGCGGACTATCCGTACGCCATCAGCAAGACGGCGCTGAACATGTTTACGCAACAGTTAAGGCGCTACGTAGCCGAAGAAGGGATCGCGGCGCTCGCCGTGCATCCGGGTTGGATGCGAACGGACATGGGCGGCAGCGCGGCCCGGCTCGACCCGATGGACAGCGCGAGAGCGATCCTGCGTTTGATTACCCGGGAGAAGGCGGCGGGGCTGGGCGCATATCCCTTCGTCGATTTCGAAGGCAACGAGATGCCGATCTAATCGGCGGACGAAACGGAAAGACGGTCGGTCAGGGTATTTTCCTGACCGACCGTACTTCTGTTTGCGGCATCGGAGCCGCTCCGCCCTGCTACTGCTTCGCCACTGTCACCGTCGTCGTCGCCCTCGTCTTATTGCCGGCACGATCTTCGGCTTCATATACCAACGTATACACCCTGCCGTTCCCGGTGCCGGACCGCTCCGCGCGAAGCTGCAGCGTGTCGTCCGCCGTACCGATGTCGGCGCCTTGGATATCGTTCGCCGTATGGCCGTCGCCGGCGCCGTCATCCGGTTCGTCGCTCGTCGCCGACACGAGCTTCACGGAGACGACGCCGGAACCGCCGCCGTCGCTGGCCTGCCACGCGACGCGGATCGGCACGAGCTTATGGTTCGGCGGCGAGAGCGCGCTGCGGCTCGTCGACAGCGTCAAGACGGGCGCCGTCTTGTCGATATTCGCGACGACCGCCGTCGCCGTTCCCGCGTTGCCGGCCGCGTCGACGAATTCGAACGTGAAGCTGCCGTTCGCCGCGAACGTATAGGTCGCGGAGCCGCCGTTGTTCGTGATCGTCACCGGCTCGCTCGTCGTCAGCTCGGCGACGACGTCTTCGCTCGTCGGATTTTCGCTGCTGTAGCTGATCGTCCCCGTCGGCGGGGTCGCGTCCTTGCCGACGAGCGCGAGTACGCCGAAGACGGAGGTGTCCATATAGCCCGTGCCGCTCGCGTCGTTCCATGCGGCGACGCTCTGACGGGCGCCGTCCTTGCCGTCGTTAATCTGCACGTCGAAGCCGAGCGTTGTCCCGTTGGCCGGATCGATCGAGGTCAACGGAATCTTCGCCTCGATCGTATAGTTCGAACCGGATACCCTCGTCGCGGACGCGAAGCCGTCCGCGATGCCCTCCGGATTGAACGACGTTTCGTTGTCGAAGTTGACGCGATACTGGCCGTCGTCGTTCTGATAGAACGACGTCTTCCCGTTATTTTCATCGACGAACACCTCGACGGAGTCCTGCTCCCATGCGTTCGCGCTGCTCTGATCGAGCTGCGCGTCGTTCACCTGCACCAACACGTACAGGTACTCGTCGTCCCAGAGCGCCTTGGCGACGCCGCTCGCGCCTTGCCACGCCATCTGGTACCGGTTCACCGCCATCGCCGGCGTTTCGTTCCAGACGGCGTCGGCCGTCCCGTCGACGACCGGCGTGCCGAACGCGGCGGTCGACTCCAGCGCGACGACGGTTTCCGGCGGATGCTCCTCGATGAACTTCGCCGGGTCCATGACGCCGTAATACGCCGGCTTCGCCTGCAGGTCCTTATCGAACGGCAGCGGGCTGGCGGACGCTCTCCAGCTTGTCGCGTCGTTCAGTCCCCAGAACGTGACGCGTTCGATGCCGGCCGCATGGTCCGCGAAGAGGTCGAACAGCTGCGCGTACAGATAACCTTGCGCGATCGCCTGCTTCTCCGTCAGCCGGGCGTTCGTCCCGGCCTGAATATCAAGCTCGGTGACGCTCACCTCCACGCCCAGGGAGAGGAACTTCTCCAAGGAGAGCTTCACATGTTCCGGATTTGTATTGATATTGTAGTGCCCTTGCATGCCGATCCCGTCGATCAGGCGCTTGCCGGGATGCGTCAGCGCATACTTCGCGTTGAGCGCCTGTACCATGCTGTAGATCGCTTGCGCCTTGTTCTGATTATCTTCGTTGTAATCGTTGTAATACAGCTTAATGTCCCGATTCGGATGCGCGTCGACCGCTTCGCGCGCCGCGAGGAAGGCTTGCTCGACATAGTCGGGCCCGACGGCGTCGTACCAACCGGAGCGGCGCAGCGCGCCTTCCCAGTCCGTCGGGTTCGCCGGATTGTCGTTGATCGCTTCGTTGACGACGTCCCAAGACATCACCTTGTCGCCGTAATGCTCTATGACCGTCCGGATATGCGTCCGCAGGTTCGCCAGCGCTTCCTCGCGGGGAAGCGGCGCGCCGTCGCTCGCCGTATGCATCCAGTCCGGCGTCTGCTGATGCCAGACGAGGACGTGTCCGTGAACCTTATGGCCCCCGGCCAGCGCCTTATCGACGATCGCGTCCGCGCCGGCGAACGTAAATGCGTCTTCCGTCGGCTGTATCGCGTCCGGCTTCATGGCGTTCTCCGCCGTGACGGCGTTATGGTGAAGATTGAGCAGCTCCAGCCTTGCACCGTCCAGATCCGCCGCCGAGACGGCATTGCCGATGAGGAAGTCGTCCGCGTAAGCGGTCTTGATCGGGAGCAAATCCTTCTGCACCGCGATCGGACCCGCGCCGCGCACGAAGCTGATATCGTCGATGTAGAAGGAAGCCGTTGCGTTGTCGGCGCTTTCCACATAGATGGTCACATACTCGTCTCCAACGTTGTTATAGCGATAGGTTCCTTCGTAGAGCACCCATCCGTCGGCCGTGGAGATCGTCTTGCCGAGGATGTTATTGTAGCTGGCGGCGCTGCCTTGGCCGACCTGCGTAGAGAGCTGCAGCTGCGCGCCGGCCGGCGAAATCAGCTTGACCCACGCCGAGATCTTGTACTCGTACCCCTTATCGACGTTTCGCTCCACGCGCAGCGTCGGTCCGTGCCATGCCTGCGACCGGCCTTCCACCTTCAACGCGAGGGCGCCGTTCGCGGTACGGTTCGCTTCGGCGGTCACGGTCAACGTCTCGGTGCCCGCCCGGCCCGCGAAGCCGCCCGTCGTCCCGTCTTCGAAGTCGATCGTGTCGAACGGCAGCGCCGGCGGACGCGGCGGCTCTTCTCCGGTAGCCCTCTTCTCCGTAACGAGAATGTCGCCGATATAGAACGGGACTGTCTTTCCGGCTTCGCTCGATTGCACGCGCAGGGCGGAATCCTTGCTCGCGTCGACGGTGAACTCTCGAGTCAACGCGAACGCGCCGCCTGCCGAGAAATCCGCGCCGGCGAGCCAGGCGTAGCTGTCGACCGTCTGCAGGTACGCCTGCGCGCCGGCGGGGATCGCGACGCCAGCGTCGACATAGCCGGTAACGGTGACGGTGTACGTCTTCCCGTTCGCGAGCCCGAGGTCCGCGAATCGGAAGTCGGCCGCGTCCCAGTTGTTCGAACGATTGCCGACGTATAACGCCGCTCCGTCGCGGTTCCCCTCGAACGTCTTGCCCGCGATCTGCGTCAGCTGGGCGCCGCCGGACGATCTTGCGGCGCCCACGCCGCCTGCGAACGTCTCATGGTACACCGCGACCGGCTCGTCGGCCGCCGCCGCGTTCGGCGCCGGCAAGCCGGCGGTCAGCAGCAGCGCCGCCGCAAGCGGGATCGAGAGGGCGTTCCGATACAGCTTCTTCATTCGTCGCACTCCTCCTAAGCTCCTAATGTAATCGACTCACGCATTTTCCGATTCACCCGAGAAACTATAGAAAATGTTGCGCTTTTCATATGGCGGATGGGAGGGGAGCCGAAGGGACGACGGAGGGTTCCGCCGCTCCTTCTCCTTGAGTTGCCTTCGCTCAGCGGCGCGGGCGATCGCGGAGCTTACCTCCAAATCCGATACCTGCCGCTGAGCGTCAACAAGCTGAAGAAATACAAGCAATTATCGTAGTACCGTCGTTCTCCCGTCCGCAGCGGCGTATCCCAGAACGCGCGGACGAACCGCTCGGCGATCGGCCCCGTCGCCGCCAGCGACGCCGCCGCGTTCGTCGCGAGCAGACCGACGGGATGCAGCGACGGCTCGTCGAACGGCGTGCCGTCGACGGCGTACCTGCGGGTATCGGCGGGATCGATGTCGGCGAAGAACGCTTGGATCGTCTCGGCGTGACGCCGCTCCCATTCGTCCCCGCGGAACCACTCGTAGTCGAGCGCCACGTTCGCGGCGACGCGATACGAATCGCTGAAGAAGTGCTGGTACGCTTCATGCGACTCCGTGCGCGGCGTGCCGTCGAAGTTGGCGTACTCCGGGGCGAGCCCGGTGATCGGGTGGCAAGCTTTCTTCAGGTAGTCCCGACTGGCCGCCGCGGCGTCCTTCCAGAACGGACGATCCGCCTCGTCCGCCCATAACGCGAACAATTCGTAGAAATGCGGCAGATGATAGGAAGGGTCGCTGAACGGCGTCTCCGGCACGAACTTGATCAGCTTCGTCGCCGGATCCCACATCGGGTCTCCGATGCCGTCTTCGCCTTGATGGAGACAAGCGTGCAGAATGTCCCGGGCCTGCCGGCTGTAATCGTACGGCGGCGCGCCGTCTCCCCACCGATTCGCCGCGAAGAACAGCGCCATCGCGAAGTATTCCTCGCCGTCCGGCGCCGGTCCTTGCGACAGCCGGGTTCCGTCCGGCTTGCAATGCCAGGCGAAATACCCCTTGTATTTTCCGTCGGCATGCCACATATATTGCTTCGCGAACGTCCAGAGCCGGTCGAATTCCTCCTTCTTGTCCATCTGCACGCACATCATCATGCCGTAAGAGACGCCTTCCGTTCGAACGTCCTGATTTCCCGTATCCAGCAAATACCCCTTGTCCTCGCCGAGCGGGTAGTAGATTCTCGTCCCTTCGTCACCGTAAAACAATTGCCGCCAAGCGTCCTCAAGCTTCCGGTCGATGACCGCTTCCTCGTATCCGTATTCTCGGAATACGTTCCTATATTGGCCGGTATGAAATGCGCCGCCGGTCTCGCCCATGCGTTCGTTCCCCTTTCTCTTCGGTTTCCTGAACTATAGCACAGGGCGGACTTAGGAAAGTAAAGGACGTACCGAGGAAAATAAAGGAGTGTAAGAGAGTCACATTTTTCTACTTCCCTTCGGCGAATTTGCCGCTACAATAGAAGAGCGCGAAAGCGATTTTATTGGAAATTCCGGACCGAAACGGGGGCTCGATATCGTGTATACGACGATCCTGGTCGACGACGAAATGTTCGTCCGCAAAGGGTTAAGAAACTTAATCGACTGGAACGCGCATGGATTTGAAGTCGTCGACGAAGCGGATAACGGGGAGGACGCGCTCGAGCTGATCGAGCGAATCCAACCGGACGTCGTCGTTACGGACATCCGCATGCCGGTGCTGGACGGATTGGAGCTGATCGGCCGCGCGTTGGCGCGCCGTCCGCAGACGAGCTTCATCATTATCAGCGGGTATAACGACTTCGGATACGCGCAGCAAGCCGTTCGTTACGGCGTGAGCGACTTCATCCTGAAGCCGATCGACGAGCGGGAGCTGACCGCCGCGTTGACGCAGCTCGGCGAGAAGATCGCCCGACGCAAGCTGTTAGGCGGCAGCGGGACCGACTTGCTGAAGGAACGCATGGTCGAAGCGCTCATTCGGGGCGAGTTCGACGACGCGCTGGCCGCGGGGTGGTCGAAAGAGCTGAAGGTCGATCGCGCGAAGGAGATTTGCTACGCCTTCATCGAGGTGAACGATATGCATGCCTGGAACGCGCCCCGCTTCCCGTCCTCGGAACCGATGAGGGAGCGGATCAAGCGCGCGATCCAGGAAGCGGGACTCGCGGGCGATGACCTGTTCTTGGTGGAGCACCACGGACGGTTCGGACTGTTAATCGCGAGAGGATGCGCGGACCGCGACGAAGCGGGGGCGGCGTCGTACGCCGCGAGGCTGCAGCGGGAGCTGTCGGAACGATTGAACCTCGTCGTATACGTGTACTTAGGGAAGCCGGTCGACGACATCGCTTCGTTGCAAGCGTCGTATCTGTCGGCGAAAGAGACGCTGCAATATAAATATATCCGCCAAGACAGTCGGCTCATCACTTATGCGCATGCGCAGCAGGGGACCGCGAATTACGCCGTCATCGACGATGCCGTCTATCGCCGGCTGTCGGAACAGCTCGAGGAGTATAACGCGGACCGTATCGTCGGCGAGGTCGATGCGCTGTTCCGCGAGTTCCGCGACCGGCGGTTCGCTCCGGAAGCGGTGAAGGGCGCCGTTCGGCACGCGGTCAACGGCGCGCTGTCGCTCGTCCGAGGCATGGAAGGCGACGAGCGGCGGCTCGGCTCGCTCGAGCCGATCGTCAGCTGGCAGGATTCGAACGTGTCGCCCGCCGAGCTGAAGCGGCTGCTGACGAATTTCCTGCTCGAATGCGCGGAGACGGTGTGCAGACTCCGTAAGGAGTACGCGAAGGGCGGCATTCAGAAAATCAAGGCGTACATCGAAGCCCATTACAACGAAAATATCAGTCTGAAGAGCATCGCTTCGGTGTTCTATATGAACCCTGTGTATTTGGGGCAGCTATTCAAGAAGACGTACGGCTTGCATTTCAACGAGTTTCTGCTGCACATCCGCATCGGAGAAGCGAAGAAGCTGCTTCGCCAAACCGACTGCCGCATCTACGAGATCGCGGAGAAGGTAGGCTTCGGCAGCGCGGATTACTTCGTTACGCGCTTCGAGAAGCTCGAGAACATGACGCCGACGGAATACCGGAACAAGCTGCTCGAAAAATAAACGAATCCGAAGGAAGGGTACCGTATGAAGCTGACCTTCGAGAACGTCAGGCTTCGGAATAAAATGCTGATCGTCTACGTGCTGTCCGTCTTCCTCCCGATCGTCATCACCAACATCGTGTTTTACAACGTGACGATCGAGAACGTGAAGGAGCAGCGGATGCGGGATATCTCCCTCGCGATCGAGCAAATCAAACAAGAGTTCCAAGCCGAGATCGAGGACGCGGTCGGCATTTCGGGCGTGTTCACCTTCGATCTGCTGCTGAACGAAATTCTCGAAGCGGATTACGAAAGTCCGCTCGACTATATCGAGGCGTACGATTCGTATTTGCGTCGAGTATTGAACAGCTATACGCCCGTCTATCATTCCGTGCAAGCGATTACGGTTTATGTGGATAATCCCACGATGCTTCATTCCGGGGGAATCGGCTACATCTCCGACGACGTCAGGTCGAAGGCGTGGTACCGCGTCGTCGCCGGAGCGAAATATTCCGCGCCGGTGTTCATGCGCACCGATACGAACGGCGTCATGGACACGTTCAGCATCGTGCGGCGCATGGACTTGGTCGACGAGCAGCACGAGCGGGAGAAAATCTTAAAGATCGATCTGCGTACGTCGTCGATACAACAAATTTTCTCGAACTTAAACCTGCAAGGCAATCTGTATTTGGTGAACGAACAAGGCGAAATCGAATATACGACGCACCGCGCGATCGATTGGATGAGGGAGCAGACGCGATTCGACGAGCTCTCGCTGCCCGGCGGCACGTTGACGCTGGAGACGGCTTTCGACTTCAGCGCAGACCTGGACGGCTGGCGCGTCATCGGAACGATCTCCGAGGACGAAGTGCTGCGGGAAGTGCGGAAGTCGCGGGATTTCATCGTCGTGCTCGCGAGCGTCAATATGATAATCCCGACGCTGATTCTCGTCGTATTCGCGAGATCGCTCAGCGAGCGGCTGGCCAAAATCCTGAAGCATATGAAGAAGGTCAAGAACCAGCAATACGACACGATCGATCAGGCGGAGTCCCGCGACGAGATCGGGCAGCTCACCGGAGAATTCAATCGGATGACGCTGCAGGTAAGAAGCTTGATTCAGGACGTGTACATGGCGGATTTGCAGAAGAAGGAGCATGAATTGCAGAAGCGTTATGCGCAGCTGAACGCGCTGCAAAGCCAGATCAATCCGCATTTCCTGTTCAACGCGCTCGAGACGATCCGGATGCGGAGCCTGATCAAGAACGAAACCGAAACGGCGAAGATCATTCAGAACATGGCGAAGATTTTCCGGAATTCGCTCGCCTGGCGCAAGGATACCGTTACGGTTCGGGAAGAGCTGGAATTTATCCATTGCTTCTTGGAAATTCAAAAATACCGATTCGGCGACAAGCTGGAGTACGAGGTGCGAGTGGACGACGCGGCGCTCGACGGCCCGGTGCCGAAGATGGCGTTCCTGCCGTTCGTCGAGAACGCGAGCATTCACGGCGTCGAACCGATGAAGGGCGGCGGGCGCATCGAGCTGAGCATCGAGCGGTCGGCGGACATGCTGCTGTTCGCGCTTCGGGACAACGGCGTCGGCATGGACGAGGAGAAGGTCCGGCGCTTGCACGGGTATTTGGAAGGCGAGGAAGAGATGGGCGACCGGATCGGCGTTCAGAACGTCATCTATCGGCTGAAGCTGTTTTACGGCGACCGCTTCCGTCTTCGGTTCGACAGCGAGCCGGGCCGAGGCACGGTCGTGCGCATCGCGCTTCCGATCGAGGGCGACCGCCGTTCGGAGTCGTAAAGTATGGTTTTCTAAATACGATCTATAGTCTCTCGGGTTACCGAGAGGGCGGCCGCTCCCTATACTAAAAATGAAAATGCTTACAACGAAACGAAAGGGGATTACATGCAGATGGCAAAAAAACATTGGCTAACGGGGTTGGCGATCGTGATGGCGGCCTCTCTCGCCGCGGGCTGCGGCGACTCCGGCTCCGGTACGAGTCCGGCGGGCGAACCGGCCGGTTCGACGAACAACGAGCCGGCGGGCGAGACGAAGGCCGAAGCGCCGGCCGAGAAGCCGCTCGAGAAAGCGACGTTCAGTTATTTCGTAGGGGCGTCGGGCAAGAAGGATCGAAATACGAACGAAACGACGATCGGCAAGCTGCTGGAAGATCAGACGGGCGTCAATTTTAAGATGGAGTACCTTGTGGGCGATTTGAACACGAAGATCGGCACGATGATCGCCTCCAACGAATATCCGGACGTGCTCGTTCCCGATGCGGCGATCGATAAAGTGATCGACGCGGGCGGCTTTATCGATCTTACGCCATATATCGAAAAGTACGAGAACCTCAAGTTCGTCTACGGGCCTTATCTGAACCAGATGAAAGCCGCGGACGGCAATATATATATTCTCCCGTTCTCTACGGTCGTAGGCGAGTACATGCCTGACCCGAACATCAACCAAGGCGCATGGTGGGTACAGCGCCGCGTGCTGAAGGAAGCGGGGTATCCTCGGATCAAGACGCTCGACGAATATTTCAAGCTGATCGAAGACTTCGTCGCGAAACATCCGGAAGAGGATTTGACGGGCTTCCTGTCGCTTACGCACGATTGGAGATTCTTCGCGACTTCCAATCAGCCGATGCACCTGGCGGGCTACCCGAACGACGGCAACGTGCTCGTCGATCTGAACACGTTCGAGGCGAAGACGTACGCCGCGAACGACGATACGAAGCGATGGGCGCAGAAGATGAACGAAATCAACGCGAAGGGCCTCTTCGACAAGTCGTCCTTCGTAGACAACTACGATCAATATATCGCGAAGCTCGCTTCGCATAAGGTCGTCGGCTTCTTCGATTACGGCTGGCAGATCAACAACGCCCAGCTAAATCTGAAGGATGCCGCGAAGAAGGATCCGACGCAAGACGACTACGTCTACTTCCCGCTTCCGATCACGTTCGACGGCGGCAAGGACCAGTACCTCGACCCGCCGGGCTTCGTGAAAAACCGCGGCGTCGGCGTCACCGTCAGCGCGAAGGACCCGGATCGCATTATGCAGTTTTTCAACACCTTGCTCTCGGAAGAAAATCAGATTATGAGAAGCTGGGGCGTGAAGGGAGAGACGTACGAGGTCGACGCGAACGGCCGCTTCTACCGCACGGAGGAGCAAATCCTGAAGATCGACGAAGCGTTCCGCGAATCGTTCGGTTTCAAGTACTTCGACTGGGATTGGCCGCAATACAATACGAACTCCACCTTGTCGGACGGAAACGCGCTTTCGCCGGGCCTCCAGCCGGAAGTGTTCCAGGTCGGTCTCACGGCCGAAGACAAGACGATTCTCGAGAAATACGGCGTGAAGACTTATGCCGAGTTGTTCGCCGCGCCGGACGAACGCCCGTGGTTCCCGGCTTGGGGCATTCCGAAGGAGCAAGGCTCGCCGCAGCAAATCTGGGAGACGAAGAAAGACGAGCTGACGAAGAAGTATATTCCGAAGCTGATCCTCTCCAAGCCGGAGGAGTTCGAAGCGGCGTGGCAGGAGTACCTCGGCGAGTTCGGCAAACTCGACACCGCCGGGTACGAGACGTGGTACACGGAACAGATCAAGGCTGTCATGGACTCGCTGAAATAATAGGGTAGGCGCAATGGAAGGGCCGGCTCGAGTGCCTCGCGCATCTGGCCGGCCTTCATTGTCCCTTCCCCCGACTCGGCGCTCATAAGGAGAGAGAGAGAATGGAGAACCTCACGCCATCGCTGCGCGACGCCAAGGCGAGCACGAACCAACCGACGGGAATCATTCTATTCTTCAAGAAACTGTTTCAACAGAAAGCGCTCGTCTTCATGTCCGTTCCGTTCCTCGTCTGGTTGTTTGTTTTCAAATACGTCCCGATTTGGGGCTGGACGATCGCGTTCCAGGATTATAAGCCGGCGAAGGACTTTTTGGACCAAACGTGGGTCGGCTTCGAGCATTTTCGGTTTTTATTCCGGGAAGAAGCGTTCTACCGCGACTTGCGGAATACGCTTGCGATGAGCGTCATTAACCTGACGCTCGGCTTCACGACGGCGATCACGCTGGCGATTCTGCTGAACGAGCTGCGCCAGATCGTATTCAAGCGGATCGTCCAGACGATCAGCTACCTCCCCTATTTTATCTCTTGGGTCGTCGCCGCGAGCATCGTCTCGACCGCCTTGTCCGCGGACGGCGGAATTATCAACGAATTGCTGATGTGGTTCGGCATTATCAAGGAACCGGTCCTATGGTTAGGGGAAGGAAGGTATTTCTGGGGCATCCTCGGCGCTGCCGAGGTGTGGAAGAATGTCGGTTGGAATACGATCGTTTATTTGGCGGCGATGACGATGATCGATCCGGCGCAGTACGAAGCTGCGGAGATCGACGGCGCCGGACGGTTCCAGCGCATCTGGAACATTACGTTGCCGGGCCTGAAGCCCGTCATCGTGATCCTGCTCATTATGAACGTTGGCAATATATTGGAGACGGGCTTCGAGCCGCAATATTTGCTCGGCAACGGGATGAACGTGGATTACTCGGAAAACTTAGATATTTTCGTGCTCCGTTACGGCATATCGATGGGGAACTTCTCGCTCGCGATCGCGGCCGGCATGTTCAAGACCGTCATCAGCTTCATTCTCTTGTTCTCGGCGAACACGATCGCGAAGCGGCTCGGCGAAGCCAGATTGTTCTAGGGGGGCTGCAACCATGCGGAAAACCAATAAAGTGTACGGCCGCTTCCGTTCGCCGGCCGATCGCATCTTCGACTTCTGCAACGTGATCTTTATGCTGCTGCTGATGGTCGTCACCTTGTATCCGTTCGTCAATTCGCTCGCGGTGTCGCTCAACGACGCCAACGACTCGATCAAGGGCGGCATCTACTTGCTGCCGAGAGAGTTTTCTTGGGACAACTATGAATACGTGTTCCGGGATTCGACCATTTTCCATGCTACCCTGATCTCCGCGCTGCGTACCGTGATCGGCACGGTGGTGACGGTATTCTGCTCGGCTATGGTCGCCTATACGATCAGCCGTCCGGAATTCGTGCTCCGCAAGTTCGTCACGATCGCCTTCGTGCTGACGATGTACTTCAACGGCGGACTCATTCCGAACTTCCTGCTCGTCCGCGAGCTCGGTCTGCTCGGCAGCTTCTGGGTGTACATCATTCCCGGGATTATCGGCGTCTTCAACTTGATCATTATACGCTCCTTCATCGACGGACTGCCGGAAGGCATTCTCGAGTCCGCCCGGATGGACGGCGCGGGGGAGTTTACGACGTTCCTTAAGATCGTGTTCCCGCTGTCCGTCCCCGTGCTGGCGACCGTCGCGTTGTTTACGGGGGTATATCAGTGGAACTCGTGGTTCGACGTGTTCCTGTACAACTCTTCGAAGCTCGAGCTGAGCACGCTGCAGTACGAGCTGATGAAAATCTTGCAAAACTCGAACACCTCCGGTTCGACGACAGGCTCCGACGTATTCGCCAGAGGCTTGAACGCGGATGCGAACGTCGTGACGCCTACGTCCGTGCGCGCTACGATGACGATCGTCGCGAGTCTGCCGATCATGCTCGTGTACCCGTTCCTGCAGAAGTACTTCGTGAAGGGCATGACGCTCGGCGGCGTCAAAGGGTAAGCGATGCCGACGGCAAGCTGGACGGCGCGGCAGTACATCGATCGGTTCGTGCCACGGTCGCCGCCGGGCGTCGGTACGGTTGACGGCTTCCTTGCCGGATCGCCGGATACGCCGCTGACCGGCGTCGCGACGTGCTTCGCCGCTTCCCAGGACGCGTTGGAGCGGGCCGCCGCCGAAGGCGCCAATCTCGTCGTTACGCACGAAGGCATGTATTACAGCCATCAAGAAGCGGAGCCCTCGGCGTTCGCGGGAGACCCGGTGGTTCGGGCGAAGCGGACGTGGCTCGAACGGTCGGGACTCGTCGTCTTCCGGAGCCACGACGGCGTTCACCGCTGCAGGCCGGACCTCGTGACGGAGGGGCTGCTCGAGGCGCTGGGCTGGCAGCGTTATCTCGAAGAGCGGCTTCCCGCCGCGAGCGTCGTGCGGCTGCCGGCGCCGGCGGTCGAGCTGAAGGATTTGATTGTTTTCTTGAAGAGGAAGCTCGGCCTCCCCTTCCTTCGCGCCGCAGGGGACCCTTCCGCGCGCTGCTCCGGCGTCGGGGTGGCCGTCGGGTATCGCGGCGGCGGCGCGACGGCCATTCCGCTGCTCGGCGAGCGGGACCTCGACGTCGTCATCGCCGGCGAAGGCCCAGAGTGGGAGACGCCGGAGTATGTGTTCGACGCGCTTCATCAAGGCCGGCGGAAGGCGCTCGTCCTGCTCGGGCACGCGGCCAGCGAGGAGCCCGGCATGCGGCGCTTGGCCGCCCGGCTGGCGGCGGAGTGCCCCGAGATTCCCGCTTGGTTCGTACCCGGGCGGCGGACGCTCAGCCTGTTCTAGATAAAGAAGGAGGAGATGCGGATGCAAGGGACAGCGCCTGCGGGATACGCTTGTTGGCTGGGGTACCCGTACATCGAAGACGAGGAATCGAGGGACGCTTACCGTCGCCGGTGCGCCGCGATCGCGGTGGCGGGCTCGTCGGCGATGCTCGATTCGGCCCGGGAAGAGCTGGCCGGCGGGCTCGCGTCGATGCTCGGCGAAGCGCCGCGGCAGGTCGGGGCGGAAGAGGAAGCGCCGACGTTGATCGCGGGCACGTTCGGGAGCCATCCGGCGTTGGACGCCGGGAAGCTGGGGGAACCGTGCGGGGCGTTCGCGCAGGACGGGTTCGTCATCCGGCGTCTGGAGGAAGGGCCGATCGTCTTGGCGGCGCATACCGAGCGGGGCGTGCTCTACGCCGTCTTCCGGTTTCTCCAGCTGCTAAGGAACGGCGTCGGCTTGGACGAGCTGCGTCTTGCGGAGTCGCCCGCGAACCGGCTGCGCATGATCGACCATTGGGACAATATGGACGGCAGCATCGAACGCGGGTACGCGGGGAGGTCGATCTTCTTCCGGGACGGCCGGATCGTTGCGGAGACGTCGCGCATCCGCGACTACGCCCGTCTGCTCGCGTCCGTCGGTCTGAACGCCGTCTCGATCAACAACGTGAACGTGCATCGGGCGGAGACGGGGTTGATCGCGGATGCGCTGCTGCCCGACGTCGCGAGGGTGGCGGCGGCGTTCCGCGCTTATGGCGTCCGCTTGTTCTTAAGCGTCAACTTCGCCGCGCCGATCGAGCTCGGCGGCCTCGATACCGCGGACCCGCTCGATCCGAGAGTCGCCCGGTGGTGGCGGGAGCGTGCCGCGGCGATCTACCGGCACATCCCGGATTTCGGCGGCTTCGTCGTGAAGGCGGATTCGGAATTCCGTCCGGGGCCGTTCCATTACGGTCGGGACCATGCGGACGGCGCCAACGTGCTGGCGGACGCGCTCGCCCCGTACGGCGGCATCGTCGTCTGGCGCTGCTTCGTCTACGACTGCTTGCAGGATTGGCGCGATCGGAAGACGGATCGGGCGCGCGCCGCGTACGATCACTTCCGGCCGCTGGACGGCCGGTTCCGGGACAACGTCGCGCTGCAAATCAAGAACGGACCGATGGACTTCCAGGTCCGCGAGCCGGTTTCCCCGCTGCTCGGCGGACTGACGCGGACGAATCAGCTGCTCGAGCTGCAGATTACGCAGGAATATACAGGACAGCAGCGTCACTTGTGCTACCTCGTTCCTCAGTGGAAGGAAATCCTCGACTTCGACACCTACGCCCGGGGAGAAGGGTCGACGGTCGCCGACGTCGCGAGCGGCGCGTTGTTCGAGCGGCCGGTCGGCGGCATGGCGGCCGTCTCCAACATCGGAGACGATCCGAATTGGACCGGTCATCTTCTGGCGCAGGCGAACTTGTACGGCTTCGGGCGGCTGGCGTGGAATCCGCGGTTGTCGGCGGCAAGCATCGCGGAAGAGTGGATCGCCCTGACGTTCGGCAGCGACCCGGGCGTCATGTCGGTCGTGTCCGATCTATTGTTGCGTTCTTGGGAGATTTACGAGTCCTACACCGCGCCTCTCGGCGTCGGGTGGATGGTCAATCCCGACCATCATTACGGCCCGAACGTAGACGGTTACGAATATTCGAAGTGGGGCACGTATCATTTCGCGGACTGTCATGGGATCGGCGTGGATCGCACGGCCGCCACGGGCACGGGGTATACGCGGCAATACCATGCGCCGCAAGCCGATCGCTACGAATCGCTCGCGGACTGTCCCGACGAGCTGCTGTTGTTTTTCCATCATGTGCCGTACACCCATACGCTGAAGTCGGGCAAGACGGTCATACAGCATATTTACGATACGCACTTCGAAGGCGCGGCTCGCGCCGCGGAGCAAATCGCGAAGTGGGATTCGCTCCGCGGCCGCATGCAAGACGGGTTGCATGCCCAGGTGCGAGAGCGCCTGGTGCATCAAGCGGAGCATGCATGCGAGTGGCGCGATCGAATCAATACGTACTTTTACCGCAAGTCGGGCATCCCGGACGCGGCGGGTCGGACGATCTATTAATCCTTACGGACAACTTCTTGCCGCTCGCGCGGCGCCAGAGGTTGTCCCTTTTTTATTGCCGCAGATCTATAGACGTACATCGCCGATGCTGCGGCATTAGCTTATTCGCAATTCATTTCGGAAATAAACATTCAGTTTCGCATCGCATAGGCTATTTATGTTCGTTTATGTTAGAATGGGAAAGAAATGAGGTGCCGCTATGCTGCCATTGCAAAGAAAACAAGCACTAATCGCCTACCTGGCCGACAGAGGCGCTGCTACACTGAAAGAGCTAAGCGACCGATTCGGCGTCTCCGAAATGACCGTTCGCCGCGACTTGAACGAGCTGGAGCGGGAACATCGGATCCGTCGTTCTCATGGCGGGGCCGTCTACCTGCAGCCGGTGCAGGAGATCGGCCGGGACGAACCGGAGATGACGGCCAAACAGGCCAGCAATCGGGACGTCAAGGATCGCTTGGCCGCATATGCCGTAGAGAAGTTCGTGCGCGACGGCGACACCGTCGTGCTGGAGAACGGGACGACGGTATCGCGCATGGCCGAACGGCTGGGCCATCTGGACCGGCTGACGCTGCTCACGAACGGGATCGATACGCTGAGCCGGTTCCGCCCCTACGCGACGGACAAGCGGCTGATCATTAGCTGCGGAGGCATGTTCAGAGATATCTCCGGCACGTTCGTCGGACCGGTGGCGGAGGAGTTTTTCACGCGCTATCATGCCGACACGCTCTTCTTGTCCGCGCTTGGTTATACGAAGGAAGCGGGGTTTACGGACCCGAATCTAATGGATACGCAAGTTAAAAAGTTAATGCTCCGCTCCGCGAGTAAAGTCGTGATGCTGCTCGATTCTTCGAAAATCGGCCAACGTTACTTCTCGCCGGTAGCGTCGCTTGCGGACATTCATGTCTTCGTTACGGATAGCGGCATAAGCAAAGAAGAACGGGAACGCATCGAAGAGAGCGGCGTGGAGCTTCACATCGTTTAAAGACTTCGGCGCAGGGGTCCGAAAATCCCGAAGTGAATTTTTGATAATACCTGTTCACTTGTGTTAGTTTATGATACATTATGATAAACCAACACAAAGGAGTTGCAGGGTTATCATGTCATCTCGCTACGACAAAGAGCCCATTATCGGCATCCGAGGACGGGAAGACGAGGCTTGGGAGGGGTATGAAGCAATCGGTCGCGAGCTCGACGCTGCGATCAAGCGTCTGGGGAAGAGCAAAACCGTGATCGTTCTAGAATGTTACCCCGGCGTTCGACAGGAGGAAATCGTCGCAGGCTGCCGACAAACGTTGGAAGCGGTAACGGTCGTTCGAGCCGAGGAAGCGGCGCTGGCTCCCGAAGAAATCGACGGGAAGGTCGAACGTTATCTGACGGATGACCGTGTATTCGGATATATGGCGCCGTTCCAGATCGAAGAATTTTATGACCAGACACGAATCGATGTGCTGCGGGGCCGGATCGACGCGGCGGGGGAAGGCGTCGTGCTGGTCGTCGGGTTCGGCGCTTCGCTGATCGCGCAAGGAGACGTGTTCGTCTATGCCGACTTGGCGCGGTGGGAGATCCAGCGGCGCTATCGCTCCAAAGAACTGGGCAATTGGCGCGCGGGACGACGCGAGGACGATATTCTGCGCTTGTACAAGCGCGGTTTCTTTTTCGAGTGGCGCATGGCGGACCGACTGAAGAAGAAGCGTCTCGGCGAAATCGATTACTACTTGGATACGAACGCGAAGGATTCGCCGAAGATGGTCACTCGCCGGGCGCTGTTCGAAGGGATGTCCCAGGCGGCGAGGCGGCCGTTCCGGCTGGTCCCCTATTTCGATCCCGGGGTATGGGGGGGCACCTGGTTGGAAGAGCGGATCGATCTGCCCAAGCGCGAACACCCGTATGCCTGGGGCTTCGACGGCGTTCCGGAGGAGAACAGCCTCTACTTTCAGTTCGGCCCGGTCCGTCTGGAGATGCCGGCGATCAATCTGGTGTTCTTTCGATCGATCGAGCTGCTGGGCGAGATGGTCTACGCGCGATTCGGCGCGGAATTCCCGATCCGGTTCGACTTCCTCGATACGATCGGCGGGCAAAACTTGAGCTTGCAAGTTCACCCGACGACGGAGTATATCCGCGAGCGCTTCGGCATGCACTACACCCAGGATGAAAGCTACTACATCCTTGATGCCGTTCCGGGGGCGGAAGTATACCTCGGACTTCGCGATAATGTCTCTTCCGAGGAGATGATGGCGGATTTACGCAAGGCGCAGGAAGGCGCATATACGTTCCCGGCAGAGAAGTACGTCCAGACGTACCCGGCAGCCAAGCACGACCACTTCTTGATACCCGCCGGTACGATCCATTGTTCCGCGTCGGGCTGTATGGTGCTGGAGATCAGCGCCACGCCGTACATTTTCACCTTCAAGCTGTGGGACTGGGATCGGCTCGGTCTCGACGGCAAGCCTCGCCCCGTGCATCTCGAGCACGGCGAGCGGGTGATCCGCTGGGATCGGACGTCGCCATGGACAGAGAAGGAGTGCGTGAACCGAATCGAGCCGATCGAAGAAGGAGCGGGCTGGAAGGAAGAGCGGACCGGGCTCCACGAGCTTCAGTTCATCGAGACGAGGCGACATTGGTTTTCCGAACCCGTCTTGCACGCACAGAACGGCAGCGTTCACATGCTTAATTTGGTCGAAGGGGAAGAGGCGACGGTCGAGAGCCCCGACGGATCGTTCGAGCCGTTCGTCGTCCGATATGCCGAGACGTTCATCGTGCCGGCTTCCGTCGCTTCGTATACGATTCGGCCGAGCGGACCGAGCGAGGGCAAGACGATCGGGACGATCAAGGCATATGTTCGAGCGTAGGAGGCGAGGCGCATGACGACACCGGCGCTCGTTGCCTTCGATGTCGGAGGGACGCAGACGAAAGCGGCCGCTATCGTGAATGGAACCATTGCGGAAGCGACCGCCGGTCATTACGAGACGCAAGCCGATCTGGCGGCCGGGCCGATGATCGCCCGTTTCGTGGATCTGTTCGCGGACGTACTCGCCAAGGCGGGGCCGGAAGCCGCAGCGGACGGGTGGGGACTCGCGTTCCCCGGACCGTTCGACTATGAAGACGGAATCAGCCGCATCCGCGGATTAGGCAAGTTCGACGCGCTGTACGGCTTGCCCGTCGGCCGGCTGCTCGAGGAGGCGCTGCGGACGGACGAGCGAACGCGCGGGAGGTTGACGCCGCGGTTCCGCATCGCCTTCGAGAACGACGCGGCGCTGTTCGGGCTGGGCGAGTCCGCCCCCGGCGGCGCCGCGGAGGGCGCCGGCCGCGTCGTCTGCTTAACGATCGGGACGGGGCTGGGGTCCTGCTTTCTGGAGAACGGACGGCTGGTCAAGCAGCGCGACGACGTCCCTCCCAACGGTTGGTTGTATACCGTCCCGTACCAAGCGGGAATCGCGGACGACTATATTTCCCGCAGGGGGATTCTGCAGCTGGCGGGCGAGCTCGTCCCCCAAGCGGGACGGCTGGACGTTCGGGAACTGGCGGGCCTCGCGGACGCGGGCGACAAGGACGCGCGCGGGCTGTTCGCGCGGTTCGGACGGCGGATGGCGGACATCCTGCTTCCTTCGCTGCTCCGCTTCCGGCCCGACCGCATCGTGCTCGGCGGCCAAATTTCCAAGAGCGCGCATCGGTTCGCGCCCGCCTTCCGGGAGGCGGCGTCGCTCGCCGGCTTGCAGGCCGACATCCGGGTCAGCCGCGATACGCTGGCCAGCACGCTGCTCGGGGTGTACGGCCTTATGAAGGGGTCGGCCAATTCCGAAAAAAACTGATACGAATCGCAAAAATATGGCCTATCGAAGCCATCCCCCCGGCGATATACTGGCGAAAGTAGAGGAGTACCATCTCAGTTCAGGGAGAGAGAGTCCATGCGTACGGGAACGAAGAAGTGGAAGATTTACTTGATTCATCACTCTCACACCGATATCGGCTACACGGAACGGCAGGAGAAAATCGAGCAATACCACGTGGACTTTATCAGGCAAGCGGTGGACATCTGCGAAGCCTCGCATACGAACGAGCGTCCGGAGTGGAAGGGCTTCAAGTGGACCTGCGAGACGTTCTGGGCCGTCGAGAAGTTTCTGGAGGAAGCGTCGGACGCGGAAAAGGAACGGTTCGTCGACGCCTTGCGCCGGGGCGATATCGAGCTGTCGGGCACCTACTTAAACATGACGGAGCTGATTCAATACGAGCTGCTCGCCGAGATGGTCGCCAGAGCCGGGAAATTCGCAGCGCCTTACGGACTTCGCGTCCGGTCGGCGATGACCGCGGACATTAACGGCTACAGCTGGGGCTACGCGCAAGCGCTGGCCGACGCCGGCGTCGAGCACTTGCTGAGCTGCATCCATACCCATCACGGCATGTTCGCCATCGGCCGAAAGCAATTCCCGTTTTACTGGGAAGCGCCGAACGGCAAACGGCTGCTCGTCTGGAGCGGCGAGCATTACATGATGGGCAACGACCTGGGGCTCAATCCCGACGGTACGTTGTCCTACACGATCCGGGACGAGACGCCGGTCTGGGGCATTGCCGAGGACCATTGGAAGCTCGCCGAGACGAGGGTCTCGCGTTACCTCGAGCAGCTGGAGAAGGAAGGCTACCCGTACGATTTCGTGTTGATCAACGTGATGGGGCTGCTGCGGGACAACGCGGCTCCGAACGGACGGATCGCAAGCTTCGTTCACGAATGGAACGCGAAGCACGGGGAACGCGTCGAGCTCGAGATGACCACGTTGAACCGGTATTTCGACCTGGTCAAACAGCAGGACTTCGAGATCCCGGTGTACCGGGGCGACTGGCCCGACTGGTGGTCCGACGGCGTGGCCTCGACGGCGATGCATACGCAAATTTTCCGCAACGCGCAGCGAACGCTGTCCGTCGTCAAGCGGCTCGATCCGGAAGGCAAGAGCGTGCAAGCGAACGAGATGAAGGAAGCCGAGCAGCAGTTGATCATGTACGCCGAGCATACTTGGGGATTTCACTCTTCGATCTCCGAGCCGTGGCACCCGATGGTACAGGAATTGGGGGTGCGGAAGGAGGCATACGCCGCGAACGCGAGCCGGCTGGCGTACCGATCGCTGGACAAGGTGCTGCGCGCCCGAGGCGACGCCCTGCTGCGGGCGAACCGGCCGTTCACGTACACGGTCGTCAACTCGTTCGACTACCCCGTGGAAGATCTCGCCTTCTTCTACCTGGAAGAGCAGTGGGAGGCGGATTATTTCCGGAATGGCTTGGAAGTCGTAGACGAGCGGACCGGGGAGGTCGTCCCTCACCAGCAGGAGAAGGTGAGCCGCGGCTACCAGATCGCCGTTATGGCGAAGCTGGGCGCGAGCGAGACGAAGCGGTACGCGATTCGCGGCGCATCGACTCCCGCAGCGGGACGCACCACCAGCAGCACGCGCTTGATCGGCAACGACCGAGTACAAGACATTCGGGATCTTCTCCCGCTGGCGCAGGACCCGGATCGGATCGTGATTACGGAAAACGGGATCGAGTCCGCCGACGTGCGCATCGCTTGGCGACGCGGAGCGGGGATCGTCTCGTGGTTCGATAAACGGACCGGCAAAGAGCTCATCGATGCCGACCAGGCGTGCGGCGCCTTCACGCCGGTCTACGAAGTGACCCGGGGCGAGCATGGCGATCAGATGACCGTCCGAAGAATCATGGGCAGAAACCGCAAAGGGATGAACGTCCAGCGATCCTTCGGCGAACTCTGCGGCGTCAAAGCCGTTACGAACGGCGCTTTGTATGCGATCGCAGAGCTTACGTACCATGCGGAAGGGATGAGCCACTACTCCCTCTTCCTGAAGGTGTACAAGGATCGGCCTCGCGTCGACGTGTCCGTCCGCATGCACAAGATCAGTGTCTGGGAGCCGGAAAACGTGTACGTATCTCTTCCGTTCCTTCGGGAAGACAACGGCGAGCTCTGGTTCGAGAAGGCGGGAGCGGCGATCCGGCCGGGCGTCGATCAACTCCCGGGCACCTTGACGGACTTCTACTGCATTCAAGAAGGGCTGGCGCTCGTCGCGCCGTCCGGCGGACTGGCGCTCGCCACGCCGGATACCCCGCTGATGCAGACCGGACCCTTGGAGTTCGGCGAGCGAAGAGTACAAGGCCAAGTTCCGCCGGAAGAACGGAAGTCGTTATACGCCTGGGTGTTGACCAATTATTGGGAGACGAACTTCAAGGCGACGTTAGGCGGTTTCTACGAATTCCGTTATACGCTGCAGTGGGGCGAGCCGTTCCGCACGGTCGAGCAGGCCGTCCGCGCCAACCGCAGCGTCAACGCGGGAACGGTAGCATACAGAAGCAAATAGTTCGGCAAGCGCTAGAAGGGCGATATCTCTATCCGTGGAGAGGCCCTTCTTTGTGCTTGTACGATCGGGAAGGAGCTCTCCGATGTATCGCATACTGATTGTCGACGACGAGCGAATCGAACGGGAAGGCATACGCAATCTGATTCGCAAGCTGCAGCTGGAGCTGGAACCCATTACGGCGGAAAACGGCGAAGCCGCGCTCGAGATCGTGCGGCGCGAACGGGTGGATATCGTCATCACGGATATTAAGATGCCGTTCATGGACGGTTTGGAATTGTCGGAAAAAATCCGGGAGGAGAAACCGGACGTCGAGATTATTATCTACAGCGCATTCAACGAATTCGAATACGCCAGGAGAGCGATGCGCACGAACGTGTCGAATTACTTGCTGAAGCCGATCCAGGTGACTGAATTCGTCGCGGCGATCCGACGGGCGACGGAGGCTTGCCTGGAGAAGGAAGCCGATAAAATCCGCGAACTTCAGCTCCTGGAAGGTTACCGGCGGGGCGTGGCTTACGAGAGGGAGAAGATGTTGCTGGATGCGATCAACGGGAGCAAGCCGATCAAGCCGTTCGAACTCTCTCTCCCGGAAGGCGACGCGCCGGAGCGGGAATCGATCCATCTCCTGCTGGCGGACTTCCCGCGTCCGTTCTTCGATATGCATAACGACGAATTCCTCGCGATGCTCGGCGAACGAATCCGCCTCCCGTTCGATTATTTAAATTTGAACGAAAAACAAAGCCTCCTGTTCGTCCGTTGCCCGGCTCCGCTGCCGAAGGAGGAGCTCCGTTCGTTGGCCGAGTCGATCCGCTCCGCCGCCGTCGAGCGTTACGGCCAGCAGGCGAGCGTCATCGTCGGCGACGCCGCCGACGGCTGGGAACGCGTGCACGACGCCTATTGCGGCGTGGAGCGCTTGCTGGAATATAAGTTTTTTATGAATGAACAACCGATTCTGTTCGCCGGGGAGCCGTTCGCCGAACATGCTGTAGACGAGGTCGAATTGCAATCGATCGAACACAAAATATATCAATGTCTGGACTATGGCGATATGCGGGGGGCGAAGTACGGGGTCGAGCTGCTGTTTTCGTTCTTGAAGACGAAGGGACAGTTTTCCTCGCTGTACACTAAATTTTTGTGTTCGGAAATCATGACGAAAGCCGTCGCCAAGGAACAGAAAAACAGCCTGAACGTCATTAACGACTACTTGGACAAGATCACCCGATCTCCGTCTCTGCACGACTTGAAAGATCTGATGTTCGAGCTGTTCGACAGGCTTGAGTCCGAAGCCGGCTCCAAGGGCAAGGGCGAAGCTCCGAACAAAATCGTCGAGCAGATCAAGCAGCTGGTCGAGAAACATTACGATCAGGACCTCTCCCTCGAAGGGATCGCGGAGCAGGTGTATTTAACGCCCAGCTATGTCAGCTATCTCTTCAAGAAGGAAACCGGCCAAAGCTTGATCCGCTACATTACGCAGGTTCGCATGGACAAAGCGGTGGCGCTGCTGCGAGATACGAACATGAAGATCGTCGATATATGCCAGAAGCTGGGCTACCGCAACTCGAACTATTTTATTCAGTCGTTCCGCCAGCATTACGGCGTCACGCCGGCGAAATTTCGGGAACAACAAACTCCGTAAAAAAACGATTCAAATCGAAAATATGTGAGATAGAAGACGTTTCCGCCGGACTGGTATGATGAACTCGTTACCAAGTTCAATCATTGGAGGTTGGGGCATGAACAGACAGAAATGGCTCGTCTTGCTAAGCGCGACGGCGCTCCTCGGCATGACGGCTTGCAGCGGCGCGAACAACGGTTCATCGTCCGGTGCGACGACAGAGACGCCGGAGACGGCGACAGAGACGACGGACAATGCGCAGCAGCCCGCGGCTGAATCGAACGAAGCCGCCGTCGAGGACGGACCGTTCACCGCATACGAAGACACCGTCACGTTTACGTTGGGACGGCAAGGCGTATCCGGCAACAACTTGCCGGACGGGGACACGCTCGAGGACAACGAGTATCTTCGATACGTCGAGGATCGCCTTAACGTTGACATCAAGTACGAGTTCTCCGTGGAGGACCTAGATGCGTACAACCAGAAGGTTACGCTCGCGATCGCCAGCAACAGCATTCCCGACGTCATGATCGTCAACGAGCAGCAGTTTCATCAGCTTGCGAAAGCCGACATGCTGGCGGATCTCACCGATGTATACGAGAGTTACGCTTCTCCGTTGATCAAGGAGTACTACCAGTCGTATTCCGGCGACCGCGCGCTGAACACGGGAAGAATCGACGGGAAGCTGTATGCGCTCCCGAATACGAATATCGACGGCAACTTCCAGCTGCTGTGGATTCGCCAGGATTGGCTGAACAAGCTGAACCTTCAGTTGCCGAAGACGGTAGAAGATGTGAAAGGCATCATTAAAGCGTTCGTCGAGCAAGACCCCGACGGCAACGGCGCGAAGGATACAGTCGGTTTGCTCGGGGATCCGAGCATCGTCGGCGACGGCGGATTCTTCACGTTCGACCCGATCTTCAACGCTTACCATTCGTATCCGAAGAACTGGTTCAAGGATGACCAAGGCAATATCGTCTACGGCTCCACGACGCCGGAGACGAAGGAAGCGCTCGGCGTGCTCCGTCAGATGTATGCCGACGGTCTGATCGACATGGAATTCCTGACGCGGAAGTGGGAGGATAACGCCGGTCTCGTGTCGAGCGGGCGCGCGGGCATCCTCTTCGCGCCGTGGTTCGCCGGCTGGGCGATGTCCGACGCGGTCAAGGCCAATCCGGAAGCCGACTGGGTGCCGGTCGCCGTGCCGCTCGACGATGCGGGCAAGCGCAACTTTGTGCCGTCCGTCCCTTCCGGTTCGTTCATGGTCGTGAAGAAAGGCACGAAACATCCGGAAGCGGTGATCAAGGTGCTGAACGTGGAATACGAAGGCATCCGATTGATCGATCCCGCGGCCCAAGAGCTGTACAAAGGGCAAGGCGTCGGCTGGCTGAACTACCCGCTGAACCTGCAGCTGGACTTCCAGGACGCGCTGGCCCGGGATATCCCGATTTACGAAAAGGTGCTGAAGGACAAGGACACGGCCGGTCTGCCGGCGCGCATTATGCCTCGCGTGGAGGCGGTCTTGAAAAACCACGAAAATCCGAAGCAGGATATGGTGGCGTACGCGGATTCGTTGGCGTTCTACACCGCCGCCGCGGTAACCGGATCCAAGGAATTGAATCGGATCGAACCGGTCTTCTACGGCAATACCGAGACGATGCTCAAGCGAGGCGCGAACCTGGAGAAGCTCGAGAAGGAGACGTTCCTGAAAATTATTTCCGGCACTTCTCCGTTAGACGAGTTCGACAACTTCGTCTCCACTTGGAAATCCATCGGCGGGGATGACGTCGCCCAAGAAATCGCGGACATCGTCAATAATCGGTAATCGGGTTCCATTCCCGTAAACCAATTCAGGGGCTGCCCGCACGCGAGGCGGCCCCTTCCTTCTTCATGAAATAAACTTACGCATGGGTGGCGATGCAATGAGAAACCAGACCTTTATCCGAAACTACCACATCATGTTGATGCCCGGCATCTTGCTGTTGATCGCGTTCAGCGTCATTCCGATGTTCGGCATCGCGATCGCGTTTCAGGATTTTCAACCGACGCGCGGCATCTTCCGTTCGGAGTGGATCGGCTGGGAGAACTTCGAATACATGTTCGCCTTGCCGGACAGCCGATCGATCTTCGTCAATACGCTGGTGATCGCAACGCTCAAGATCGTCTTCGGCATGGCCGCTCCGTTCCTCTTCGCCTTGCTGCTGCACGAAGTCGTCAGCACGAAGTTCAAGCGGATCGTGCAGACGATCGTCTATTTGCCTCATTTTATGTCGTGGGTCATTCTGTCCGGCATTCTAATCAACCTGCTTAGCTTGGAAGGCGTCGTCAACCAGGTCGTGAAATTTTTCGGCGGAGACCCCATTCTGTTCCTGCAAAGCAACGTCTGGTTTCGGGTCGTGCTCGTCGCCAGCGACGTGTGGAAGGAATTCGGCTTCAACACGATCATCTATATCGCCGCGCTGACTTCGATTAACACGAATTTATACGAGGCGGCCGCGATCGACGGAGCGAGCCGGTTTGGGCGGTTGCTCTATATTACGATTCCCGGTTTGCTGCCGACGGTCATCCTGCTCGCGACGCTCGGGCTGGGGAACGTGTTGAACGCGGGCTTCGAGCAAATTTTGAATTTGTATAATCCGATCGTCTACGAGACGGGCGATATTATCGATACGTACGTGTATCGCGCGGGGCTGCTGGAAATCCAGTACGGCTTGGCTACGGCCGTCGGCTTGCTGAAATCCGTCGTCAGCTTTCTCTTGATCGCGGTCTCTTACCTGCTTGCCGCCCGCTTCGCCAATTACCGCATCTTCTGACGGGAGTGACGATGTCTATGATTCGTGGAACGAACCGATTCGTCGATTTGACGATCTATTTGATATTGAGCCTGATCGCGTTGCTGTCCATCGCCCCGATGCTCAATACGCTGGCCATCTCGTTCAGCGGGAAAATTCCGGCCATGTCCGGGCAAGTGTTCTTCTGGCCGGTCGAATTCAATTTGAACGCGTACGAGTCCATTCTCCGCGACCGCAGCTTCTTCGTTTCGTTCGGCGTGTCGGTGCAGCGCGTGCTGCTCGGAGGAGCGATCAATTTTATCATTACGATCCTAATGGCATATCCGTTATCCAAGTCCGCCAAGCTGTTCCCCGGCCGGAACGTGTATATGTGGTTCGTCATTTTCTGCATGCTGTTCAACGGCGGGTTGATTCCTTGGTATATGACCATCTATTCGATGGGCTTGCTCGATACGATGTGGGCGCTCGTGCTGCCGACCGCCGTTCCTGTGTTTAACGTCATCCTGCTCATGAATTTCTTCCGAGGCATTCCGAGAGAGCTGGAGGAAGCGGCAAATATGGACGGGGCGGGACCTTGGAGAACATTGTTCTCCATCTTCGTCCCGACCTCGCTGCCGGCGCTGGCCACCGTGACGCTGTTTTCGATCGTCGGGCATTGGAATGCCTTCTTCGACGGCATGATTCTGATGAATTCGAAGGAGAACTGGCCGCTGCAAACGTACATTCAGCAGCTTATTATTAGCGTGAACTCGATCATGAATACGACCGACCCCGAAGAGATCAAACGGTTGACGAATATGTCGAGCCAGCTGCTCAATTCCGCCAAGGTCATGGTGTCCATGGTACCGATTCTGCTCATCTATCCGTTCCTGCAGAAATACTTCGTGAGCGGGATCGTGCTGGGCGCAGTGAAGGAATAACGAAAATAGAGGAATTCGGCGGCGCGAGGGGAATTGGTTAGAATCGGAATGCGACAGGAAAGGGCGGAAAGACGCTTGTTTGCGAACTGGATTCATTCGATGAAGCTAAGGCACAAACTGTTCGTATCGTATCTTTTGGAGAACAAAT
>JAPSKX010000211.1 GCA_031181325.1 Paenibacillus sp. | reverse complement strand
GACATGTCGACGCTGTTCACCCAGCCCGTCTTGAATTCCGCGCCGAACCGCTCGGCTTGCTTGCGCATATTGTCCATCAGCTCGGGGCCCATGATGCCTTCCGGGAAGCCCGGGAAGTTCTCGACCTCGGTCGTCGTCGTGAGCTGGCCGCCCGGCTCCGGTCCTTCGATAATGAGCGGGCTCATGTTCGCCCGAGCCAAGTAAATCGCCGCCGTCAACCCCGCAGGGCCCGTACCGATAATAATGACTTTCCGCATATGTTTTCTCCTCCAGTCCGATGCCTGTTTAGAATGATTCTAAACAATGATTCTATCTTACAACTTTTCGCCGAAATTCGCAAAGATCGAGTCCATCTTCTCCCGGAGGCCGCACGTTTCGTCGATATGCTTCGCATGCCTGCTCAAGGTCGTGATCGATACGCCGTATCGGCGCGCCACGTCCTGATACGACGCGGTCCTCCGATGCATCTTCGCCGTCAAATATTCAAGCGCGCCCGCCCAGCCTTCCTTCTTGGAAATCTTCGGAATGGCGGGGTACGCGCGAGTCAGAAACTCCACCCACAGCGTCATCATGTCGAACTGCTGAATCATATCGTACCGCGTCGACATCCGCACCAGCGCGAGATCGATAACCTCCTGCCATTCCGCGTTCCACGTCGGCAGGTTCGGCGAATACACGTTCTTCTCGAACGCGATCTCGCGGCCGCCGATCAGCGCCGTGATCGGTCCCTTCACGCCCATGCCGCGCAGCGCGAACACCGACATGCTCTTCACGTAATCGTCCTCGTTCGGGTCCGACAACAACTCCCGCAGCGAGTCCGCCACCTCCGCGTCGCCGATCATGCCGTACGCTTGGATGACTTGGAGCTTCGTGTCGCGGTCGCCGTGACGCAACGCCCAGAAGAACGAGGAGCGCAGCAGCGGATCGTTGCGCAGCCGGTCCGGCACGTATCCGGCCGCCTGCGCCCGCTGCAGCTGCCGCAGCTGCTCCTCGAACGGCAGATGATAATGATAGCTGATCGTCATCTTGCCGTCCTGCGCGAGGCCGCTCTCGATCCGGTCCAATACGTTCATATGGAACTTCGGAATGTCCGAGCCGGGATCGAGCTTCTCGGCCTGCTTCCAGAACCGGCGCGCCTCCGCATGCCGGTCGAGATTATAGCAGGCAACCGCGGCGTAATGGTACAGGCAGACGTCGGCCTTCCCCGCTTCCGTCTTCAGCAGCCGGCGGAAGTGGCGCAGCGCCGAATCGTGACGCCCCAGCACGCCCATCGTCGTCGCCAGCTTGAACACGTGCTCCTGGTGATACGGCACGGTCTTCTCGAGCAGCTCGACGAGCTCCTCGAGCGGCCCCTGTTCGCCGGCGTGCTGGAAGAAGATCGCCAGATTGCACAGCCCGTGCAGATTGCCCGGGTCGATCGCGAGCACCTGCTTGACGGCCGCGAGCGCGTCCGTGAATCGTCCGACGTAGTAGTAAGCTAGCGCAAGGTTATTATGCGCAGCGGAAAACTCCGGATGCATCCGGACCAAACTCTCGAGCAGCTTGATCGCTTCCGCGAACTTCCCCTCTTCGAGCAGCGAACGCGCGCGGTCGTGCTCGACGAACCCTTCGCGGCTCTTGATCTTCGCGATCTTCATCGGGCGCTCCAGCTCGAAGCTGAGCAGCTCCATCATCTCCTCGGATTCGTCCAGGAACTGACCGTTCGCGTCGTGCTCCAAATAATGAGCGAGCGCCTTCTCGGCCGACTCGAAATCTTCCATGTTGGCGAAGTTGTTCGCCATATAGAAATAACATTCCGTCATCGACGGGTCGATGCGGTCGACGATTTGCTTCAGCACGTCGTTCGATTCGCCGTATTTGCCCATCTCCGACAGAATGCCCGCCATATTGCAATGGTTCACCGGATTGTCCGGCTCGTATTCGACGGCGCGGCGGAAATACTTCAGCGCCTTCTCGTACTTGTACCGGTCCAGGGATTGTACCGCCCTTTCAAAAAAGAACGTCGCATCCATATGCAGCGGGATTACTTTGCCTTTAGGTGTTAGATGCTTAGTCTTTTCCAAGTGCGATCGGCACCTCCGTCTTCAACCGTATGTTGTGGGTCATGTCGAGTATAGCATAGTTTCCGCGGGGTTCGGTACCGCCTTTCCGCCTTGCTTGTCCGCCTGAACCTGCTTCTCCGCCGTCCGTCCGCGCCGTCAGCCGCTTCTTAGACGCCGCCGCTCTTGAACAGCACCGAGATCGAACCGCCCTCGTGAATGATGCGGATCGCGTCCGCGAGCAGCGGGGCGACGGAACGCACCTTCACGTTGGCGGGCAGCGTATCCGGCAGCGCGATCGAATCGGTCACGACGACCTTCGCGATGTTCGGATGCGCCATGCGGCTGATGGCTCCGTTCGAGAACACCGGATGCGTCGCGCAGATGATCGCGTCCTTGGCCCCCTTCTCCTTGAGGCCTTCGACGACGTTAACGATCGTGGATCCGGTATCGATGAGATCCTCGATAATGATCGGCGTATGCCCTTCGACGTCGCCGATGATATGCGTGATGACCGATTCGTTATGCGTCGGCCGCTTCTTGATCATAATGGCGAACGATAAGTCCAAATACCCGGCCAGCTTCTCCGCCATCTTCGCGCGGCCGGCGTCCGGCGACACGACGATCGGGTTCGGCAGGTTCATCGAACGAACTTCGTCGCTGATAATGTCGAGCGCGGTCAGATGATCGACCGGAATGTTGAAGAAGCCTTGGATCGCGGGCGCGTGCAGATCGATCGTCACGACGCGGTTCGCGCCGACCGTCGTCAGAATGTCGGCCACCATCTTGGCGCTGATCGGCTCCCGCGGCGCCGCCTTCCGCTCCTGTCTCGCATAGCCGTAATACGGCAGCACGAGGTTGACCGTCCGGGCGGAAGCGCGCTTCGCCGCGTCGATCATAACCATCAGCTCGACGAGATGCTCGTTGATCGGATGGGACAGCGACTGCACGAGATAGACGTCGCAGTTGCGGATCGTCTCCTCGTAGTGGACATAGATCTCCCCGCTCTTGAACCGTGCGAGCTTGATGCGGCCCAATTCGACGCCGAGCTCGGCGCACATCGCCTCCGCCAGTCCCGGGTTCGACGACCCGCTAAACACCTTCACTCGATCGCTATGCAACAGCATGCCCGCCAAGTCCCCCTTAAGAATTTCGCAACATTTGCATTTACTTGAATTGTACCATGAAAAGGGCCCCAAGAAAAAAGCCCCGCATCCGGCGAACCGGACGCAAGGGCGTATTATTTCTTATGTCGGCGCTCCAGCTCCTGCAGCACGTCGTCGAGCGGCAGCTTCTGCTCCTGCAGCAGCACGAGCAAATGGAAAATCAGGTCGCTCGCTTCGTAGCGAAGCTCGTCGGCGCTGCGGTTTTTCGCCGCGATAATGACCTCGGCCGCTTCCTCGCCGACTTTCTTGAGAATCTTGTCGACGCCCTTGTCGAACAAATACGTCGTGTAGGCGCCTTCCGGCATCTCCTTCTCCCGCTGGGCGATCGTCCGCTCGAGCGCGTCGAGAATCGCGAAGCGTTGCTCGCGAGGCGTCGGCGCTTGCTCCGGCTGCGCCAAGGGCCGCTCGAAGCACGTCGTCGCGCCCGTATGGCAAGCCGGGCCCGCCGGAATGACCTCGATCAAGAGCGTGTCCCCGTCGCAGTCGAGCTTGACGCCGACGATGCGCTGCGTGTTGCCGGACGTCGCGCCCTTATGCCATAACTCGTTCCGCGAGCGGCTCCAGAACACCGTCTCGCCCTTCTCGGCGGACAGGCGGAACGACTCCTCGTTCATATACGCCATCATAAGCACTTGCTTCGTGGAGGCGTCCTGCACGATCGCCGGCACGAGTCCGCGTTCGTCCCACTTGATGTCCGATGCGATCTCCTTGATCGGTCTAAATACCGTATACCCCATATTCCCTTGCTTCCCGTCCTCTCCGGTCATCGCACTTCGACTCCTTTCCCGAACAAATATCCCTTCACCTGATCGATCGATAATTCCTTGTAATGGAAGATCGTCGCGGCGAGTCCCGCGTCCGCCTTCCCTCTCGTGAACACGTCGGCGAAGTGCTCGACCTTCCCCGCGCCGCCCGAGGCGATGACCGGGATGCCGACCGCCTCGGACACCGCGCTCGTCAGCGGCAGGTCGAAGCCGTCCTTCGTGCCGTCCGCGTCCATCGACGTCAGCAGGAGCTCGCCCGCGCCGAGCCGTTCGGCCTCTTGCGCCCACTCGATCGCGCGCTTGCCCGTCGGCTTCCGTCCGCCGTGCGTGTATACTTCCCACGTGCCCCATTCCTCGTTGTATCGCGCATCGATCGCGACGACGATGCACTGGCTGCCGAACTTGCGGGCGCCGTCCGTAATGAGCTGCGGATTCAGCACCGCCGCCGTATTGATGCCCGTCTTGTCCGCCCCGGCGCGCAGCAGCCGCTTCATGTCGTCGACCGACGAGATGCCGCCGCCGACCGTGAACGGAATGCTGATTTCGCCCGCCGTCTGCCGTACGACGTCGACCATCGTGGCCCGGCCTTCGTGCGACGCCGAGATGTCGAGGAACACGAGTTCGTCGGCGCCTTCGCGGTCGTAGAGATTGGCCAATTCGACCGGATCGCCGGCGTCGCGGAGATTGACGAAGTTGACGCCCTTCACCACGCGGCCGTCCTTCACGTCGAGACACGGAATAATGCGTTTCGCTAGCATTTTCTAAGCACCCTCCTTAACGCAACCCCTGACGGGTATACGCGATCACGTCGCGATACGGCAGCCGTCCGCCGAAGATGTCGAGCGCGCTCCCGATCGTAATGTCGAGCTTCCCGCCCGTGATGTCGCGGAACCGTTCGAGATCCTCGAGCGACCTCGCCCCTCCGGCATACGTCGTCGGGATCGTCGTCCACTCGGCCAGCTGCGCCGCGAGCTTCTCCTGTACGCCCTCGCGCTTCCCTTCCACGTCCACGGCATGGATCAGGAATTCGTCGCAGTACGCGGCCAGCTCGCCCAAGTTCGCCGCATTCACCTCGAAGTCGCTGAACGTGCGCCACTGGTTCGTCACCACGAAGTACTTGCCGTCCCGCTCCTTGCAGCTCAGATCGATGACGAGCCGGTCCTTGCCGACCTTCGAGACGATACGGTCCAAGTGCTCCCGGTTGAGACGGCCGTCTTGGAAAATGTACGACGTCACAATGACATGCGACGCGCCCATCCCGAGGTACCGCTCCGCGTTGTCCGCCGTGACGCCCCCGCCGATCTGCATGCCGCCGGGATACGCGCGCAGCGCTTCCTCCGCCGCCTGTTCGTTGCCGCCGCCCAGCATAATGATGTGTCCGCCGGTCAGACCGTCTTCCTTATACATGGCGGCGAAGTGGCCGGGCGATTGCGTCGAGACGAAATTTTCCACGACCCGGCTCGGATCCGCCTGCAGCGTCTCGCCGACGATCTGCTTCACTTTCCCTTGATGAATATCGATACACGGTCTGAATTTCACGTTACCGTTCCTTTCGCCGCGCTGAGCTTCAAGAAGTTGCCGAGCAGCTTCATGCCGAGCTCGCTGCTCTTCTCCGGATGGAACTGCATGCCGTAGACGCTCCCGCGCCCGACGATCGCCGACACCTCGCCGTAATAGTCCGTCGTCGCGAGCAGGTCGCTTCGTTGGTCCGGAATGACCCGGTACGAATGCACGAAGTAGGCGTGGCCGCCGTCGATTCCGTCCAGAATCGGGTCGTTCCGCAGCGTCGCGAGCCGGTTCCAGCCCATATGCGGCACCTTGAACGCGCCCTTGAACCGTTCGACGCGGCCCGGCAGCAAGTTAAGCCCTTCATGGTAGCCGTGCTCGTCGCTGCTCGTGAAGAGCAGCTGCATGCCGAGACAGATGCCGAGCAGCGGCTGTCCGCTGGCGGCGACGTGCGCGATCGTCGCGTCGAGCCCCGACTCGCGGATGAGCGCCATCGCGTCGCCGAACGCGCCGACGCCCGGCAAGATGACGCCGTCCGCCGCAACGATCTTCTTCGGGTCCGACGTCACGACGGCGACCTCGCCGAGCCGCTCGACCGCCTTCGCCACGCTGTGCAGATTGCCCATGCCGTAATCGATAATGGCGATATAGCTGCTCATGCGTTACAGCACCCCCTTGGTCGAGGGCACCCCCTGCACGCGCGGATCGATCGACGTCGCTTCGTCGAGCGCCCGGCCGAGCGCCTTGAACACGGCTTCGATCATATGGTGCGTATTGCGGCCGTAATGCACGATCACGTGCAGCGTGATGCGCGACTCCAGCGCCAGCTTCCACAGGAACTCGTGCACGAGCTCCACCGTGAACGTGCCGACCGTCGCCGCCGGGAACTCGCCCTTCAGCTCGAAGTGCGGCCGTCCGCTGATGTCGATGACGACCTGCGCCAGCGCCTCGTCCATCGGCACGAACACGCTCGCGTACCGCTTGATGCCGCGCTTGTCGCCGAGCGCCTCCTTCAGCGCCGCGCCGAGGCAGATGCCGATGTCCTCGACCGTGTGATGGTCGTCGATGTCCACGTCGCCGCGCGCCTCGACGCTCAGGTCGAACTGCCCGTGCTTCGTAAAGAGATCGAGCATATGATTGAGGAACGGCACGTCCGTCTCCAGCTTCGACGTTCCCGCCCCGTCTACGTTGAACGATAGTTGGATGTCCGTTTCATTCGTCTTGCGGGCGATGTCCGCCCTCCGCGCTTCCCCTGCCACTGTTCGTTGCCCCCGTTCCTATTTCGTTGCCGCGCCGAACGACGCGTTCGACGCGTTCACAGCCATTTAACCGCATTTCCGCGGTTATCTCCGCCGAGCGGCGCCATATCCCGCGCGCTAAGCGCGTTTTCGCGCTTATATCCGCCAGGCGGCACCAACCCCTGCGCCTCGCCTTATCCCCGCTCCGCGTCCAGCCGCACCTGGATCGCGCGCGCATGCCCCTCGAGCCCCTCGCGTCGCGCCAGCGTCATAATGCGGTCCCCGTTCTCGAGCAGCGCTTCGCGGCTGTACGAGATGAGGCTGGACCGCTTCAAGAACGTGTCGACGCCGAGCGGCGAGAAGAACCTCGCCGTCCCGTTCGTCGGCAGCACGTGGTTCGGCCCCGCGAAGTAGTCGCCGACCGACTCCGCGGAGTACGGGCCGAGGAAGATTGCGCCCGCGTTCTCGATGCGCCCGACCCAGCCGAGCGGGTCCGCGACGAGCAGCTCGAGATGCTCCGGCGCGAGCCGATTCGAGATCGCCACGGCCTCCTCCAGCGACTCCGTCAACAGCGCCGCCCCATGGCGCCGGATCGACTCCGCCGCGATCGCGCGACGCGGCAACGCCTCGAGCTGGCGCTCGACCTCCGCTTGCACCGCCTCCGCCAGCGCCCGCGACGGCGTCAGCAGCACCGCCGACGCCATCTCGTCATGCTCCGCCTGCGACAATAAATCCGCC
>JAPSKX010000210.1 GCA_031181325.1 Paenibacillus sp. | reverse complement strand
GTCGCACTTCTCTTTAGTAATAGTTGGTCCCGCCTTACCTTGATCCTAATTATAAGATCCCGATCCCGCCTTTCGGCTCCGGTCCGCCGCTCCTGCGGTCCTCCCAAGCGCTGCGCGCCAGCGTCAGCAGCGGCGGCAGCCACAAGAACAGCGCGTACGGCGCATATCGCTCGACGGGGACTCCCAGGATCGTACCGCACAGCACCGCGATCATGTTCCATGGCACGAGCGCGGCTAGCAGCAAGCTGGTGTCCGCGGTGACCCGGGCGAGGGACTCGCGCGGGAAGCGCTCGGTCCAGACCGAAGCGAGGCTGCGGGCGGTCATCATAATCGGCAGCGTCTGGGTGCACGAGACGAGACCGAGTCCAAGGCCGAATAGGCCGGTACGCGCCGTGGCGCCCGCTAGCGTCGTTCGGTCGCCGAGCAGGCGCGCTGCGATCGGCCGGACGAGACCGGCCCCCTCCATAATGCCGTTGTAGGCGCCTGCGAGCGCGATCAGGACGACGAGCTCGACCATGCCGGCGAGTCCCTTCCCATGGGACGTCGCCGCGCCGCCAGCGCCCTCGCCCGCTTCCGGCGAGTACCCGCTCCACAACCAGTCCGCCCATTGGAGCGCCGTGCCGCCATGCAAGACCGCGCCGACGCCGATCCCGCTCGCGATGCCGATGACGAAGGCATGACGCGTACGCAACCGGCAGGCGATGCCAAGCAGCAGCAGCCCTGGCGGCACCGCGAGCAGCCAAGAACCGTCGGCGTCGCCGCTGTACAGCAAGCTAAGCCGTCCGACCTCGCCGCCCCAGCCGCCGCTCCAATCGATAGCCCCGAAGACGGCCAGGGCGATGACGAATGCGCCGTACGTCGTGGGCTGCAGCAGGCGGTACAACGACCGCTCCGGCACGCCGGCGGACGACGCGACGAGCTGATGCGCGCTCGAGAAGGGCGACGTCCGATCGCCGACGAAGGCGCCGGACACGAGCGCGCCCGCCATAATCGGCAGAGGTACGCCCAGATGCGAGGCGATGCCCATGAGCGGGATGCCGACGGCGCTCAGCGTGCCCGTCGACGTGCCGAGCGTCATGGCGATGACCGACGAGAAGACGAAGCCGAAAGTGACGACCCAAGCCGGGTCAAGCAGTCGAAGTCCGGCGGCGACCAAGAAGTCGATGACGCCGCTCGCCGTCCAGGCGGGAATGAGCAGGCCGACGAGCAGCAGGATCCAGACGACCTCCTTCGTATGCCCGACTCCCTCTTTCATCAGGTCGGCCAGCGCCTTCCCGTCGGGGACGACGCCCGTCCGAAGGGCGTTCCCCATCAAGGCCGCCAATCCAATCGTAAAACCGCCCGCCAGCGGCAGCCCCGCCACATAGGCAGCCCCCAAACCCGCGATCGTCAACGCGACGATCCCCGCAAGCCGCAACGTACTCATGATGATGGTTCTCCCGTCCTGCAACAACCGCAGAGGCTGTTCCGTTTACTAGTTTGAAATCACCGAAATTACCGATGCTTGATAACGAAGAAAAAAACCTGCAACAAATGCTCGACACCGCTCGTTTAGTAAGCAAACGCAAGAAAACAAACAAAATCTTGAGAAAAAAGGTGATCGATAATGATGAAGAAATGGATGACGGCCACGGCGGCCGCAGCGATCTTGGTAGGAACAATGTCCTCCGCGGCCTTGGCGTTCGAAGACCTCGACGGCGTCTCGAACGCCGACAAAATCATGGAGCTTCGCGATCGCGGCCTCGTGAGCGGCATAAGCAAGACGAAATTCGTACCCCACGAAAAAATAACCGCGCAGCAAGCGATCCCGCTCATCGTGAAGAGCTTGCAGCTAAGCCTGGCGCACTTTACGTTCGTCAAAGCGCCGGAAGCGTCCGACTACTTCACGAACATTCCGAACGACGCTTGGTACGCCGAGGCGTTCATCATCGCGCACCTGAACGGCGTGCCGATCGACAAAGACGTAAACCCGAACGCGAACGTCACGCGAGAGCAATTCGTCCAATGGCTCATGGCCGGACTCTCGGCTACAGGGGAATACGGCTTCACGGAGATGTATTTCGAGCTCGCGGACGAAAAGCATGTATCCGAAGGCTATATGAATGCGATCCAGACGGCGCTGAACGGAGGACTCATCGAACTCGAGGAAGGCGATCGCTTCCGCCCGCAAGCGCCGATCACGCGCGCCGAAGCGGCGATCATGGTGCGTAACGCGGTGCAATTCGTAGAAGAGCATGCGGCGCCGATCGAAGAGCCGACGGTCGACCCGATTCTATCGGGCGACGTGAAGACGTCTACGATCGCCGTGAACGAGGACATTCAGAAGGTCGTGCTCGACATGGGAGAACGGCCGCATCCAGGCTGGAATGTGACCATCGAAGGCATCGATTTCATCGACGATACGGCGGTCATTCGCTATAGCGTCTCGTACCCGGATCCCGCCGCTTTGTACCCGATGGTTATCGCTCATCCGAAGGCGGAGACGTATCTCTCCTCGAAATTCAAGAACGTTACGTACCAGCTCGTCGCCGTGCATGACCGGATTTCGGACCCGGACGCGCCGGTCGAAGGCGCCGGCAGCCCCGGCGCGGCCGGCATCTACGAAGAAGGGCAAGCGCCCGAAGGCGACGCATCGGAGCATGCGGCCAAGTAACGCGAACAGAGGTCTCGGCGGATTCTACGCGAATCCCCGGGCCTCTTTTTCCGTTCAATCGTAAAACCGCTCCCGAAACTCCGGCCGCATCAGCATGCATTGTTCCCGCTTTCCGAACCAACGGTACCGATTTCGCGCCACGAACGAGTAGATCGGGTCGCGAACGAATCGCGGAATCGCCAGCAGCGCCGCCAGCATCGGCCATCCGCCGTCCAAGCGCCTCAATAATCGCAAAGCCGCCGTGGATCGCGTGAACGCGCGCCCCCGCTCCACGAAGACGAACGTATCCGCCGCCGATTCCGCAAGGCCGTGTTCTTGTAAAAGACGCTCCCCCGTTTTCGACTGCATCGCCGCGTAATGAAGCGTTCCCGAACGGTTGCGTACGATCGCGAAACGAACGACCGCCGCGCACAAATTGCAGTCTCCGTCGTACAGAACGATCGCTTGCGGTTCTTGCATTCTGCCCCACCCCGTCCCTACTCTTCTCCTGCTCACTCTATTATAACGATTCCGCGGCGGTATAAAAATATGACGATTGCAAACCCTAAGCTTACATTCGAATACAAAGGGGGATTTCGCATGAAAAAGAACGTATTGGCTTGGGGAGCCGTGCTCGGCATCGCGTTCGGCTTAACGGCTTGCGGCGGCGGAGACACGGTCCGGCAGGAGATGCAGCAGGAACGGCAAGAGGACATCATCGACGAGCGCGAAGACGAACAATTGAACGCGCCGGGCGTGGAATACAATCAAGAACAGCGGGAAGACCGGTTGGACGAAATCGAGGACGATCGGTAATTCGCCGGACGTCGAGGAGGCAATGACTCGGATGGTAAAGGAATTGGAGGAACGAACGATCTTCGAAGATAACATCCCGACGCCGGCCGGCCACGAGCATATCGCGGCGACGGACCCGATCGCGAGCGCCGTGGAAGGCATCATGGATACTATCCAAGCCTCCGTCGCGGGCGACGCGCCCGCGGAAGCGACAAAGTCGGTATCGAGCAAGGAGAAGCGATGAAGGACAAAAAGCGCCCGACCGTCGCGCCGGGGATGAATACGCACGATCCCCTTGAACGGAAGGCGACGGCGAAAGACGTTCGACAGGGCGATTCGACGTCCGTGACGCGGTTGTACTTGGACCGGACCCCGAACGACTGAGCGGAACGTCGACCGTTCGACTCGACCATAAGGAGGCTGATTATCGTTGGCAGGAAAAGCGATTAAGGACGGCGAAGACGATCAGATCATGAACAACCGGCCCCCGGGGCTGAAGAACGACTTCGGCATCGCGAGCGAAGAAGATAAGCTCGACCGCGAACTGATGCCCGATGACGCGGCGCGGACCGCTTCCGCTAAGAAACGGATGTAACGTCGAGGCGTGCCTAGGGGAAACCCGGGGAGTGAACGAACGTCGTTCGCGTTCCTCGGGTTTTTCCTATTTGTGCTTGAGGCAAGCCCTACATAGGCTCAACTGCGACAGGCAATTCTATAGGGGCACCACACTCATCTCTATGGGGGGTTCGCCGAAATGGGTTTTTTCGATCGATTGTTCGGGGTAGAACCGCAGGAGGAAACGGTCGAGGAACGCCGCGTCGCCGATACGGAATTCGCGGAGGAAGACGACGCTACGCTTCGTCTGCGCGAAGAAGAGCTTGACATCCGGAAGGACCGCGTGAAAACCGGCGAGGTCGTGTTGCATAAGGACGTCGTCGAGGAACAGCAACGCGTTGCCGTCCCCGTCGCGCATGACGAAGTCGTGATCGAACGTCGCGTTCTTGATCATGCCCCTTCCAGCGAACCGATCACCGAAGAGGAGACCGTTCATATTCCCGTAACGGCGGAACGCGTGGAGGTCGACAAGCACACGGTCGTCCGGGAGGAAATCTCGGCGCATAAGCGCGAAGTGCAAGAGACCGAAAACGTAGACGAGGTGCTCCACAAAGAGGTGGCGCGCGTCGAGACGGACGGCGAAGCCGTCGTGACCGACGACGTCGACGCGTACCGCTAACGCAAATCACACGGATCTGCCCCGCCCTCGTCATGAGCCGGCGGGGCAGATCCCTATTCGGGGAGGAAGATATGAGTACGATGCGCGTGGTCGCGTACGCGATCGCAGGGGGCATCCTCGGAGCGATCGCGGGCAGCTTGTTGCCGGGCATCGAAATCGGCCTCGCCGCTGTCATCGGAGCGGCGCTCGGGGCGGCATGCAGCGCACCGGCGTTCAGAGGGAGATCGATTCACCCGGCCGCATCCGAAGCGGAAGCCTCGGAGCGGAAGACGCTGCAACTCCGAGAGGAGCGGCTGGACATCAAGAAAGAACGAATCCGCACCGGAGATGTCGCGATCCGCAAGGAGGTCGTCGAAGAGATTCGTTCGGTCGAGGTGCCGGTGCGCCGGGAAGACGTCGTCATCGAACGGACGACGGCCGCGTCCGACGACGCGGGCGGCGCGGCGACCGAGACGATACGCATTCCCGTGAAGGAAGAAAGAATCGATATCGTTAAGACGCCTGTGGACTTGGAGGAGGTATCGGTATATACCCGTCCGGTCGAAGACATGACTGAAATTGACGCTGCGGTCAAGCGAGAACGGCTGCGGATCGAACGAAGCGGCCAAGCCGATGCGTTCCGCGAACCCGGCGAGGAACCGAGAGCATAACGAAATAAACCTGACGACGGCGCGATTTCGCGCCGTTCGTCGGGTTGTCGGCCGTTAGGGAGTAGCTTCGCCGAGCGAGTCCTTTACGGCGTATCGTCGCTCTCTTCCGCTTCTTCTTCCTCGTCTTCGCTTTCCTCCAACGTGATTTCCGCGGGCTCGCCGTCCTTCACCTCGATGACGACCACTTCGCTGCCATCGTTGCGATCCATCGTTATCGTGTTCCCGTCGACCTCGATTGCCGCCCCTGGATTGCAGAGGCCTAACAATAAAACGATCAAAGCAAGCTTACCCACACGAAATCACTTCCTTCGGATTCATTTCCGCATCAGCGGTACTTTCATGTATATTGCGGCTCAAGCGTGTTTATGATACGGAAAAACCCGTCTCGGGGACGCAAGCGAATCGCGCCGAGACGGGTTTCTATAAGTGCAATCCGCAAGTAAAGAGTACGAGAATATGGGCCCTACAGGACTCGAACCTGTGACCAATCGGTTATGAGCCGACCGCTCTAACCAACTGAGCTAAAGGCCCTCGAAAAAAGGTTTGGTTGCGGGGACAGGATTTGAACCTGCGACCTTCGGGTTATGAGCCCGACGAGCTACCGGACTGCTCCACCCCGCGACGCTTTCGAAAAAAAGTCGAAACCATGTATAAATATAACGGATAACGTCGGCAACGTCAAGTGTTCCGCTACATACGATAACGTACGCCGTACCGGCCCTTTTTCGAACAGAAAATTTCGACGAATTGCGGACTCTCGTAGCCGTAAATCCACCAGTCTTCTTCCATTCGCTTCGCGAGGCAGCTCGCTTGAAACTTCGTGTTATATAAGCGACCCCAGTACACCCATGCCATGCTTGAAACACGCTCCCGTTGGAAGTGATGTGTTTCTCAGGGTGCCCCCGGAGCCGCCGTTCCATGCATGCTTACGCGCTTTCTTCGGAGCCCGCCGCGGCTTCGGCGTCGGAAATCAGGCGTTCTTCCTCGTCTCTCGCCCGGTGCGCGATCCGGCCCGCGGCGGAAGCCGCGACGCTCGCGACCAAGTCGTCCAGGAACGTGTGCACGCCTTTGCCGATCTTCGTATCCAGTCGCTTGATAATGCCGATCTTGTGCTTATCGAGATGGCCGAACGTCGTAACGGCGATGCTGCCGTAGCCGAATACGGATCCGAGCGCCAAGGTTTCGTCGCAGCCGAACAACCCTTCGTCCGTCTCCACGAGCGACTGCAGCGGCTCGGACAGCTTCTTCTGCTCCGCGAGAACGTCCAGCTCGATGCCGACGAGCAGCGCATGCTGCATCTCCCGCTTCTCCAGCACCGCCGCTACGCTGTCGAGACAAGCGTCTAACGTCAGATGCGGATGATACGGGCGCTGCATCTCCATAACGATCTCCGCGATATCTTCCAACCGAACGCCGCGCTGCTCCAGCTTCCGCAGCACCGCCTCGTGGACTGCCCGGCTATGCACGATCTTCCCCATGGTGTTCCTCCTCTCGTTCGTACGCTCCATTATATCACGGCGCGTGAAATTTCTCCTTATGAAAGTACCGGGATACGGTATAATAAGAGTACCAAGCTCGTATGAAGGAGGCGGTACAGATGAATTTCGGCATCGTCATCTTTCCTCCGAAGGACGTACAAGACGAGGCCAATCGGTATCGCAAGCGGTTCGACCCGCATTACAGCCTCATCCAGCCGCACCTGACGGTTCGCGAGGCCGAATCGTGGGACCCGCCTACGTTGGATCGCGCCGTGGAGCGACTGAACGAACTCGCGGCGAAGCTGCCGGCGTTCGACGCGAAGCTGAACCGCTTCTCTACGTTCTACCCGGTGTCGAACGTCGTCTACATGGCGCTCGAAAACCCGGAGCCGCTGGAACGACTGCACGAGACGGTGTGCCAAGGCCCTCTCGTCGTCCGCGAGAGGCGATACACGTATACGCCGCACTTGACCGTCGCTCAAGACGTCGGGGGCGACGAAATGCACGATATTTACGCAAGCCTGCGCCCGCTGCCGCTGTCGCTGCCGTTTCGCGTCGATCGACTCCACCTGCTGTACCAGACGGACAACGGCGCATGGACCGCGCACCAGACGTTCCTCTTGCAAGGCTAGGGACGTGCAAGCAAGCAGGAACCCCCAAGCGAGCAAC
>JAPSKX010000033.1 GCA_031181325.1 Paenibacillus sp. | reverse complement strand
ATATTTCAGTTGATAGGGTGTGTAATTCTGATCGTTCATCCTAGTCGGCAGGGTTTCTGTTCCTGTGCCCTGAATGGTTCCGGGATACGTCCATTCCGTCCCGACGCCCGAATATATTTTAGCCCAAGCCTTTACCTCTCCCTGAGCGCCAGTATACATTTGGGGAGGCGAGACGGCGGAATTGTACATCTTCCACCCATAAAAATACGCCCTTATTTCTTCCGGTGTAAGATTAATATGGTCATCCCCCCAACCGCTGTCGGAGTTTGCGATGGAAATGTAATGATGTAATCCGTCCGTATAAACAATATCCGGCGCAGTTATGGGATACACGGTATCGTTCATGGATAAAATTTTGCCATCGTATTTTATCGCACTTCTTGCGCCGTTGAATTCGATTCCCGCCGAACGCGGTACGCGAACAACCTTGTATCCAGTATAGTTAGACCCAAACTCCCACCCCAGCGAACCGTCCAATGTAATGACCTTTTGCGACCGCAAGATCTGCGTCCCGCCGTTGACCAGCTTATCACCCTTACGAAGCGTCGTCTTCCAAGTCTTGAACGTCCGCTGTTGCGGTTCGAATGGTATGGCAGTTGATCCGATGTTAAACATAATATTTTTTATCGTCGAGTTTTCAGCAGGCGCGGAAATTTTCACCCTGTAAGATGTTTCCGAAGTCGTCGTAAACTTTTTCTCGCCTATGCCGCCGCCTGAAAATAAAACTTGTCCGCTGTCCGTATTAACTTCTACGCTCCACGAAGCCGCGCCCGAAACTTCTCCGCTTACAGTGTACTCCGTATTCGGAGCTAGTTTCATCGGAAATGTCACGGCGCTAAAGTAGTTTATTATTCGAAGTGTAACGGCGTCGTCCATCGTGAAATAACTTGCTCCGTAATGATTTACGTACGCCGCAAGGTTAAACAAGTTCTTCCCCGGCGCGATGACATACGGATTAAAGACGCCTGCGAAGCCTTCGGTATACGGGTACCGGGCATCAGCTTGCGCTTCTGTTAAGTTGTCGAATTCGGCGGCCTGGGCGCTCGTTACTTCGTACAAACGAACGCTATCATAAATGACCGTGCTGTCGCCTACGTTTCCTGCACCGACAAGTAAGCGGAAACCGTTCGTTGTGACCGTGTTCCCTGTCGGTATTTTCATCCTCAGCAATTGCCACTGTCCCCGTTTGGAACCATTAACGCTTACACTATATCGGCTGTTTTCCACATCGCCCTTATCGTAAATTGTGACCCGCTGACTCCCGATCCCAGTCGTCCCGCCCTCAATATACGCCCAAGCCAGCAAAACATAGCTCTTTCCCGTATCCAGTTTTATGTCGTAATCCCTGTAGACATAAGAAGGCGCTGAAGCGGTTGGAAAGGTGGCGAGAGCAGTTGAACCAGACCTCTTATATGTCGCTGTAAGTTGTACCGCAGCGCCTGCGTATGACCAACCGTCAAGGGATTCGAAGTTTCCAGGCGGACCCAGGATATTCAAAAGGTCGTCGCCTTCCATCGAGTCAAATGTTGCAACCGCATTTTCGAACGCTTCAACGATGTTTACGCCCGGGACGACGTTAATCGGCAGAGGCTGGGCGGTATCGACCTTCTCGGCAACGCGCTTCGCTTCGGCGTCCAGCTTGTCCCAGTTATCATTAAGATGCGTCTCAATACTAAATGCTTGATTGCCGTCGGTGGCCGGATTGATTTTAACGAGCCCCAGGTGTTCCGTATTGCTAGGCAATGTTCATTCCTCCTTAAGTACCGGTAAGACCGGCGAAAAGTCAGTCAGCGGACGACCTTCGAGGTCGTTGATCGGCATGCCGTCTAGCTGCTCAACCAATAGATACCGATATGCGTAGGCAACAAGCAAATGAGCCGGAACGATCTCCTCGGTCGCCCGTTGGAGGTCACTGATATTCGGCGGCGCGCCAAGCGTCGAGACAAAGCGAACGGTGAACGTACTCGAAGGCGGGTCGAAAGACACTTCGATCTGACCGTTGTCATACGCCTCCGCCACGCTCTTCAGCAACCGCCCCGTAAACTTCCCGTAGCCGCGCATCTTCGAGCGGACGACGGCGCGCCGCTGCTCGATCGGTTGCCCGGCGGGCGGAACGATGCCGAGCTCCGCTTCCCACGCCGGCAAGCCCCATGTGGCGGTGCTGACGAATCGTTGCCGGAAGACGTCCTCCGCGTCGTCCCACAACCGATCGAATGGAATGCCCCCCGCCTCGACGAGCACGCGCATCTCCAGCACGTTCTCATAGAAGCTAGGCAACTCGGCGAGCATAGTCGTCCCGCTACGCGTCGTAATCGGAAAGTCACTCATTCAGCGTCACCGTCCTCTTCACGGCGACGGCCCCCGGCGGAACGAGCACGTTCGCCTGCGCCCCGTTCACGAGCAGGCTGCCTGCCGCATAGTCGGCCACGCCCGGCGTATCCAGAAGAAGCGTGCCGATCCGCGCAAACTTGATGCTGCGGTCGGCGTCGTAGCGTGCGAAGGCGTCGTCCGCGACGGCGGCGAGATGACCTCGCAACGCGGCCCCGAAATCGGCGACGACTTGTTCCAAAGTCCGCGACCCGTTGAGCGTAATCGTCGCCGTCACGTCGACAGGCACGGCATCCGCCGCAACGACAGTGACGACCGCGCCGGCCGGAGCCGCGCCTTCGCCCATTCCCTCCCCAAGACCGGTCCGAGGGTCGATGTAATCCTTCACCGCTTCCACGATGCCAGGGCCCGCAGGCAACCGGTCCGTGCCGATCACGCTTACCTTCACCGTATTCGAACCTGCCCAAGCGGGGAGCACATATGCGTCTCCTACGCCTTGAACCTCGAGCGCCCACTTCCGGTATGCGGAACGGTTGCCGCTTGTCGGCGGCGTCCGTACCTGCGCGAAGAACCGCGCCCGATACGCCTCGTCCGTCTCTTCGTCTTCTCCGGGAACGATAACTTCGTCCATCGTCGCCGACGCCAAACCGTCCACATAGTCGAGCGGCAGCATCGCGCCGGACGGAATGTTCCCGGCGGCGCCGGCGGTTTCGCAGATAAGTTTAAAGACGCCGGCATCCACCTTCTCCTGCACCGCGAAAATCAAGCCTCCGACCGCGAATCGGCTCCCGATCTCGACTTCGAACGGCACGCCGTTCTCGCCGGAAAATACGCCGCGCCGCACCGCCGCCGAGGCCGGCTGAGGCTGTATGCCGAAGTCCTCGCCTCGCAGACGCAGCGCTTCTCCGCTGGACGTCTGCGCATGCGACAAGCGATATAAGCGATCAAGCTCCGCATACGCCCCCGCCAATTGCATCGCCGCCGGCGCAAGCGCGTCGTACAACACGCTGCCCTCGCGTTTGTCGACTTCGGAGGGGACGGCGGTGAGCATGTCGCGGAGAACATTTTCAAACGTACGATCTTCAAACATCGAAGTTCCTCCTCTCCTCCCATTCGCCGAACACGGAGACAACAGTGAAGCGAACGTTCATCTGATCGCCTTCCGCGCTCAGCTCCATATCACGGATGGCTGTAATTCTGTCGTCTTGGAGCAAAGCTTCTTCGACCCATCGGGGAAGCTCTGCGACAGCGATGTTGCGATCCAGTCCAGGCGCGATCTCGTGACCGAAAGCGCCGCTGTAAATCGCATGCGCGAATCGCTCGGTCGACAGAGCCTTATAGACGAATTGCCGCACCGCGTCCGTACCGTCGACGATGCCTGCGATCCGTCCGCGTTCCGGATCCAGCCGATACGTTCGGCTCGTCTGCGGCCGATCGGGAACATTCGTCACCAGCGGAGCGGTTCGTTTCGGAATCATGCCCATTCCCCCGTTTTATCCAAGATGACGAAACGTTGCCCGCCCTGCACGCGCAGCAGGATCAATCGGTCTCCAAGCTCGAACCCGCGCTCCGCGACCGAGGCGCCCATTACGAAAAAATCCTCCGTCAGCGAAAGCCGTTGATCCAGCCTCACCGTCAGAGGATTCGTTCCTTCCACCGTGCCCTGCAGTACCGCGACGGGATCTCCCGCCTCCGTCGTGCCGGCGCTGATCCGCCGGATTTTGTCCACGATCGACATGTCAGTCCACCACCTTCAAATCCAATTTCATCAGATGCGCTTCCCCGTTGAACTCATGGGTGCACTCCTCGACCAACATCCGTTGGTCGATCCCGAGCGCGTCGATGCGGAGGTGAGCATACCCGCCGGCCCGAACGTTCATGTCGCCCAAAGCGTCTACCTTCAACGTCCGGCTTTCCCGATTGCGATATTCCAACAATTGCATCGCGAACGTCTCCAGCTGCGCCCGGTTCATCCCTTCGTCCGCGACTTCGTACAGCTGCAGCCGCCCCCACCGGTCGATCGTCCGGCTGTCTTGGGCGATGTATACGTCCCGCTTGCCGGTGTTCTTGTTGTCCTGCACGAGCTTGACGCGGTTGTACGTCTCCGAATCGATCGAAGCGGAATGCGAATAGCTGACCATCCCGCTTCCTTCGCCGATCGACCAATCGAACGTCATCTCCTCTGCATCCCGAAGCGTCAAGGCGCCGAAGTCGTCGTACAGCACATAAATCTTCTTGTCCGCGATCAAGGTTAGATCCAGCGCTCGCACGATCATGTCCATCAGCTTCTTATTGTCCTGCAGCAGCTGCGGAATGCGGTGGCGAGGCGCCGCGAGCGCGCCCGTCTTCAGCTCGAAGTCTTTCGCGATGCGCTGAATGACGTCGGCCGCCGTCGCGTTCTTGAACACGTAGGACTCGTTCGCCATGAGGTACCGCAGCTGATCGTATGCGACAAGCCTCACCGTGTCGTCTTCGCTTCGGTCAATCGAGAACACGTAGCCGAAGAAGAACTTCACTCCGTCCTTGCGCACGCGGAGCAAGTCGCCGTTTTCCACCGTAAAGTCCTTCGATTGGAAAAGCGCATTCCGCACGAACGTAAGATCGAGACTGCCCGCCTTCCCGATGCGGCTCGTCTTCCAGGCCACGCTCGTCACGACCGTCGAGACGTCCCACACGGTCCCGTCAATCTTATCAAGCAAGACTTCCAGCATCTTCGCTCACTCCTTCGGCAGGCGAAGCACGAGACCGACCGGCAGACTGCGAAGCTTCGCGTCCGTGATGCCGTTCAACTTTTGAATGTCGGGCCAACGGTTGCTGTCGCCGTAGATTTTGCGGGCGATGCCGTAGAGCGTGTCCCCGGGCTTCATCGTATACGTATCCGGCCGGACCCGCTCGTCGGGGCGGGCGGCCGCTGTCGCGGGATCCGCACCCGCCTTGCGCGGCGCATGAAATACGTACTCCTTGAGCGTGATCCGGAAATGGATGTCGCCGGGGGCGCCGCCCTCCTCCCATCGGTCGAATTGCTCGATGCTCACCGGGAGATTGATCGGCAGCTGAAGCCTCTCCCCCGAAAGAATGAAACGGCAAGGGTGCCTGCTGTCTTGCCATTTCGCAATATAATTCACGTATTTGATCGGTTCGTTATATACGAGCCCTCGATCGCGCACGTCGCTTTGATATGGAAACTGTCCGGCCGGGAACATGCTTTCGAAGCTGATCTCCGCCAGCTCCCGCGCATGGATAACGCTCACTTGGCCGAGCCCCACGATGTCGTACGTCTTGCTTTGCCCCTTGCGTTTGAGTTCAATCGATGCCGGGAGCACGGGGAAAATGATCGCTTCCGCTTGCCTGTTAAAGCTCAGCGACATATGGTAGTAATCGGTCATAGGATCGCCCTCTCCGCCGACATGGCGATCTCCCGCTCCATCGCCGACTCGATCTTCGCGATCATCGTATTCACGTCGACCTCCTGCATAATGTTGCCCGTCGTCACCTGCACCGTCGGATTCATCGTCACGAAGCTGCGGATGCTGTCCCGTTCCGCCAGATCCCGCATCATGACGAGGTTTTCTTCCGGCAGGTCGGGGGTGTCGCGGGCGGGGGCGGGCGGCGCCGCGGAGAATCCAGAGCCCGTTGCCCCGACAGTTGCAGGCTCTGGATTCGTTGGCAGTGTCGGCGGCTTATACCGCTCTAGCACATCTTCGGGAGACTCCTTATTCCCGTTTAATCCGAACTTTTCTTTCATGTTTTCCATGCTAAAGTTTTCCGTTCCGTCGGCGATCGCGTCCGAGGCGCCTTTGATTCCGTCCTGTACTTGGGACTTGAAGTCTGAGGCATCCCAGTTCGGAATTTTCACTTCTACTATTCCTTCGATTCCGAATGCCCATCCTATTGCTTTGTTAATCGCGTTTCCGATATCCAGGATGCTGTTCATTGTATCGACTATGGTATTCACAATTAGGGCAATCGTATCGATGATGAGTCCTGCGACGAAGACTACGATATCGCCGATCGCGCGGAACGTGTTCGCCATGATCTCTCGCACGGGCTGGAACGAAAGCGCAAGTCCGAATAACGCTGCGACCAAGCCGAGGATCAAAGCAATAATTAATCCAATTGGGTTAGCGATCATCGCAAAATTAAATCCCCATTGCGCCGCGGCCGCAAGAAGCGAGATGACGCGGAATGCAGTAACAGCGGCATTCATAATCCATTGAGCTGCAGTTACCGCAAACAGGATCCCACGGTAAATCGCAAATGTTGCGATGATTCCCAGAAGAATCGGTCCAACGACCGGCAGTGTCGTCATGAATACGTCCCACAACCATAGCGCGGCATTGACGACACCGGAAATACCAAATGTGAGAAGGGTCAGCGAAATGTTGAGTGCATCAAAGAACGGTTGGAACGCGCCTGCTTGGAATGCCTCGTTCAACGTGACGAGCATGGGTCCGATTGCCGCAAGCGCCCCCGTTCCCGCGTCGGACAGCGAGTTTCGCACTCGATTCCCGAGTTGCTCCGCCTGTTTCGCAGGGGACGCCAGCATCGCTGAATAAGCAGCCTCTCCCATACGACTTCGCTCTAGCAGCTCATCGAACTGTTCTAGAAATGTATCCATACTCTCAGCGCTTCCCGGTGCTGCCCTTCCTAGTGCAGCGATATTATATTCTTTCAGCAGACCCTCGGAAATGTTGTATTGCTTGGCTAATCCGGTCGTATCTCCACGTATGGCCGCCTGAATCGCAGATACCGCTTCGGGCTTCCCTTTGCCAGTCGGATCGAACATTGCTAGTTGATCCGAAAATCGGTTTAATTTTTTTATATCTTCTACGTCATGTGTCACCGACATGAAGGAATAGGCCCCATTCACCGCATCCATTACATTCTGCCCTTTCGCTTGGGCATCCTGTTTGAAGATGGTGAACATTGCGCTCCCGACAGTTTCATCACCGGTCTTGGCTACGAACTTTTGCTTCATAGCGTCCTGTTCCATTGCCCCATGCACGGCGGCGACCCCAAGAGCTCCGAGGCCAGCCAGCGCTCTTCCCGCTCCGGCCAATACGGACTCCGGAGAGAAGGCGTCCTTTAATTTTGCTCGAGCGGCTGTTAGCAGCTCTTGAGCATAACTAATGGATTTATTTTGCTTGTCCTGCGCTGCGGTCGTACCTTCTATCGCTTTTTTGGCCTCCGCTTGACCGGCAATAAATTGTTGTTGCACATTCGTGTAATTAATAATGATCCGCCGGCTGTCGATGTTCGTTCGATTGAAACGGATCATCGTGCGATTGACGAAATGATTCGATTGCGATAACTTCACGAACTGTTGAACAACCGAGTTAATCGCCTGCACATTCGCCGACAAGGATATATCCGCCATAGCCTCTCCCCCCCTTTCCTTCACCTGCGGCCTTCGGCTTCCTCATTGCTACAAGGAAATCCTCCCACTAATTCGGCTCCAAACCGCCAGAAATCGAAGTTTAGCGGGAAACCCTCCATCTTAATCGGCGCGCTCCACCTGTCAAAGACGCATTCCCCCGTAATTGGTAGGAGCATTTCCATTTAAGTGCGCCGCAAAGCCGCATTCCCCGACATTAGCGGGAGGATTTCCGTCTAATTCCTCCGGACTGTAGGGCCCAGGGCGCCTTCACCGATTCTTCGGCCGGCGGCGGGATTGCTTCTCCTTCTCCACCCGCACGTCGATCATCGCGTAGATCGCCGCCTTCTCGTAGCGGTTCATCCGGACGAGCTCGTGCGGGAGGATGCGGAGCTCATGGAGGGCGTAGTAGGCGTAGTTCGCCTCCCCGTCGCCCTCCTTGATTAGTTTTTTACCTCATCCACGAGCTCGTTCATGTCGCGGTCGAAGCCGTTCAGCTCCTGCACCTTCTGAATGAGCAGCGCATACTCGCCGGGCAGCAGCATCTTCTTCAGCAGCGGCCCCGCGCCCATGACGCCGTACGACTTCTGCAGCTCGGCGTCCTTCAGGTTCGGGAACGCGACGCTCGCCGCGACGAGGTTCGCCATGTATTCGTCGGCGTTCGTCTCCGGCACGCGCATGCCGTTCTTGCCTTTCACATGCTTCGTCGCCGCCTTGCGGCACGTCTCGTTCTCTTCCTCCGTCATGCTGCGGAGCTTCCACGCGACCGGCTCCCCCGCCGCATCGCGGAACCGCGGGGAGACGACGACGGCTTCCGTCGTCTCCGCTACGGCGTTTTGCGCGAAAAATACGCTTAAATCGCTCATTTCATGCACCCTCCATAGGTTCGAATGTACCTGCTCGTTGTCTTGCATGCGCCCAAAGAAGCGCAGCGGACTCCCGCGAGTAACGACCTGAGCAAAAACAAACTGCCGCATCATGCTACTCGCGGACACCCCTGAACGGAAAAATCTGGCGGATTTCGCAAGATGAAAGGGAAAACCTCCAGTCCATTCACCGGATTTTCGCGATAACCGCGACATTCGGCGAACCAGAACGGAGGTTTTCCCGTCCAATGCCCGGTTTCCCCGGCTAAAGCGGGAATAAGCGGGCGCTTTTCCGATTCACGCGCCGGACCCCTGTTCGCGGGAGGCCGTTCGCCTCACGCCCGCTGTCCCGTTTATCCCAGCGCCGGATCGACGAACGTCGCCGACATGTCGATGTCTTCCCACGTGAAGGCGACGTCCTCCTCGAGCGCCTCCGATTCCGTGTCGAGCGCCGCCATGACGACCTCGTTCAGGTTGACGCCCTTCAGCGTCACTGTCTGCGCGCCGATCGACGACGACGGGTCCTCGTTCGTGATCGTAATGTCGAAGTACGTGTCGACGCCGTCCTTGATGTACTTCAGCATCAGTTCCCGGAACTTCGACGTGACGTAGTAGATCGTCATCTCGCCGGTGCCGCTCCAGCCCGTCGCCTTATGCTGCACGCCGCGGCGGCCCAGCGTCTTCACCTCGGCCTTCTGCTTCTCCGCCGTCGCCCGAATGTTCTTCACGTAGAACATCTCGTGGTTCTCTCCGCCGATCGTGGCGTACGCGCGCCCCTCTTGGCCGGAAATCGTGTCGCCCGCTCGCAAGTATGCCATCGTTAGCCCACCTTCACTTTCATGTAAATTTTCTCGATCGCGTCGACCGGTTGAATATGCGCCTCCACGACGACCGCGTCAGACTCCGCGCCCGGCAGCACGAGCAGATCCGTCTGCGCATCGAAGTTTTGCACCGCGCCCAGCCCCTGATACGACTCGACGACCTTGGCGCATTCCTTCCGGAACAAGTTCCGCCCGTCCGCGTCGTTGTTCGCCTTGCCGATGTAATACGTCTCGAAGATGCGTTTCCAGTCGTTCGCGAGCCCGTCCAACACCCGAAGCGCTCGATTTTTCCGAAAATGCTTCCCCTTCCCCGGCCCAAAGCTCGTGAAGGAGTTAATGTCCTGCTCCACGACGGCGCGCCCTTGGCTCGGGACGAACACGAACTCGCCGGCGTTCAGCGCCGCTTCGATCTGCGTGTTCGGGTACCGCTCGTCGACGTCGACGGCGCCGTCGTACGCGCGGTACGTAAGCGACTCGTTCGCGCCGGCCGCCGCCGTCGCCGCAGCCACCCAGACGGTCGCCTCCCTCGCCGGGATCGTCGCGCCGCCCGCCAGCTTCACGCCGTTCTTGACGCTGATGACGCCTTCGTAATCCGCCAACGGGTATCCCGCAACGACGACTTGGATTTTGCGCCCTTCGTCCTCGCGCAGCCGTCGCGCGAAGCTCGCGTAAATTCCCTTGAGCGTCGCGTCGTCGGACACGAGCGCCAGCGCCTGGAAGTCCTGCAGCTCGATCGCCGCGAGGTACGCGGTGTGGTCGCCGTTCGCGACCGTGCCGTCCGCCCCGCCGACGAGCCGCGCGCCGGCCGTCGTCGTCGGCGCGCCGGTGCCGCCGAAGTCGACCCACGCGTTAGCGACGAGCTCCTCAAGCAAGGCGACCGTCTGCGTATCGACGACCTCGTCGTCCAAGTACGTCACGACGTCGAACAACGTCTCCTCGTCGACGTTCGTCCGGACGACGATCGTCAGGTCGTCCCCCCGGACGCCGCCGTACTTCGCGGTCGCCGTCAGGCCGCCCTGCGTGACCGCGGCTTTCGTCCCCGCGTTCAGCCGATACAACAGCAACGTGCGAGCCCGCTTCAGCGCCTCGCGCACGAGCCGCAGCTGCGGCGCGCTCAAATCGTACCCGAGGCGCTCCTTCACGTCCTCGCCCGCCTGAATCGCGAGCACCGTCTGCGGCGCCCCCCAGCTCAGCGGCAGCGCGACGGAAGCGACCCCGCGCTCCCCGAGCGCGCCGAGCGTCGTCGGCGCGCTGTCGAAGTTCACGTAGACCCCCGGTCTCACCTTGTTTTGCGTCGTCCATGTGCCTCCTGCCATATCTATCGAACCTCCATGTTTTGAAATTGGCGCAGCAGCCGCGCCGCCTGTTCGTGCGTCGCCGACGCCCCGTCGGGCAGCAGCGCGCGCAGGACGTCCTTCTCGACGCCCGAATACCGTGTCGATGCGAGCAGCTGCGCCTTCGCGAAGACCGGCGCACCCGCGTTCTCCCGCTCGTTCATACCAGATACCCCTCCTGTTCCAGCCGTCCCATCTTCGGCGCCTCGATCCGCGAGCGAACGACGTCGAACGCGTAGCTCGCCGTGAAGCGAAGCGCCCCCTCGACGATCTCGTGCCCGAGGCCGTCGCCGCGCAGCGACCGACCGTCGCCCGGCAGCTCGACGCGCTCCAGATCGTCGTACAACGCTTCGGCCATGCCGTGCAGCGCCTCGGGCGTCGCCCCCGGCGCCGCGTAACGCACCTCGAACGCGGCCGTGCGCCGGTACCGGTTCCCCGTCAGCCGCGCCTGCGCCGCGGAAGCGAGCCGCACGAAGCAGCGCGCCTCGGCGGGCGCCGGCTCGTCCGTCTCGCCCGAGACGACGACGTCCGGGTGCCTCGCCGCGAGCCGCGCGATCACCGCACCGCGAAGGTCGTTCCATGCGACGGTCATCGTCGCCGCCTCCCCTTTTCCAAACTGTGTCCGAGCATCGCCCTCGCCTCCTCTCCGTCAAGCCACGCAAAAAAAAGACGACCCGCCGCTTCCGGCCGTCGTCTTGCGCTCTTGCCTATTGTCTTGACGATATCATAGTAACACGGAAAAACCGGGCTCGGAACGCCAACGAACCGCCATTCATCCGCCATTAATTCCACAATATAGAAAACGAGGCGAAGATCCCAACGGATCTCCGCCCCGCTTCAACTTAAGTAACCGAACCCCACGAGGTTCGCGTATTCCCGCACCGCCTGCGGCCGCCACCGCTCGAACGTGCGCCGCGAGACGCACAGCTCGTCCGCTACGTCCTCCACCGCTCTCCCTTCGATATAACGGAGGCGCAGGAGCCGGCTGTATGTAGCCTTGTACTCTTCCAGCGCGGCAAGCGCTTCGTCGATGCGCGCCTTCTCTTGCTCGATATCTTGAATTTCGGCCAATCGCTCCAGCACCCCGTCGATGCCCTCCGCCGTGCCGACGCGCGCCTCGAGCACCGCTTGGATGCCGGTCGTCAGCTCCCGCAGCAGCGCATGGTCGTACGCCGTCTCCCCGATGAGCAGCTTCGCCTCGCGCAGCTGCGCCTTCGTGCCGAGCGGGTACGACTTCAAATACGTGCGCGCGGCCGCCTCTACTTCCTGCTCCCGCTTCGTTAAATACAGCTTCGAAGGCATGCCCCTCAGCTTCCGGTGCAGCTCCTGCAGCTTATCGTCTCCGCTGACGTGACTGAGCCGCATCCCGTTCCCGACCGGGGTCGCCTGAAGCACCTTCAACCTCGCCAGCATTCGACCGTATCCGCGCAGCTGTTCGACGACGACATGTTCGTATTTCATAAAATAACCCCGCCTCCCGTTGCGTAAATGAAAATAACAATGTATAATCTGTGTAAATTAAATTTACTTCTCGTAGAGACACTATAGCACAGTAAATCATATTTACGCAACGTGCAAATGTAGTTTACGGTCTGGAGGCGGCTATGGGAACGACGACGGGGCAACGAATCAAGGCGCTGCGCGCGAAGCACGGGTTTACGCAAGACGGCATGGCCGAACGGCTCGGGATGAATCGGGCGAATTTCTCCAATTACGAACGGGACGTCGCGACGCCGCCGGCCGATACGCTGGCGAAGATCGCGGATCTCCTGCATACGACGTCGGATTATTTGCTCGGGCGCACGGAGGATCCTTCGCCGATCCGCGCGCAGGAGACGCCGGAATGGGCTTCTTCCCGGGACAAGCGCGATCTGAGGAAGATGCTGGAGGAAGAGGAGATTATGTTCGACGGGGTCCCGCTGACGGAAGAAGACAAGCAGCGGGTGCAGGACGTATTGACAGGATTGTTCTGGGAGGCGAAAATGATGAATAAACGCAAAAAGCCGCCCGAGCGTTGACGCCCGGGCGCCGCTTCCGGCGGAGGAAGAGCCGCTTGCATCGAGAGCGGCGCAACGTTATAGGGGACATGCCAATGGACGATACGATTCGCTTGCTGACGAGACGCTACAAGACCAACTGCCCGTTCCGCATCGCGGAGGCGCTCGGCATCCATGTCCGTTACCGCGATCTCGGCGAAGAGACGAGAGGCCTGTATTTCCGGAAACTGCGCAGACGATTCATCGTGATCGGCTCGAACTTGTCCGAGGAGTGGCAGCGATTCGTCTGCGCGCACGAGCTCGGCCACGATCGCCTGCACAAGGGGATCGGCTATTACTTCATCGAAGGGCAGACGTTGTTCCGCCCCGGCAAGCTCGAACGTCAGGCGAACCGATTCGCCCTGAAGCTGTTGTCGCACGGGACGTCTCCGGGGGAAGGGGAGACGGCGGAGCAATATCTCGTCCGCTTGGGCATCCCGGCGGAGATGAGCGAGTATTTGTAGGGCTATTTTTTTTGCGGCTCCATCAGAACACTAGTTCGCAACCTGCTGCGCCTCCCGCTCCGCAAGCGAGGAGATCGCCCCGCTGCGGAACGACCGCTTCGGCAGCTGCCAGCCCTTCTTGACCGACCACATGCGAAGCGCGAGCAGACCCGCGAACAAGACGTACGAATGCCAGCCGTCTCCGCCGAAGCCCAACGCCACGACGAGGCCGCCGAGCATCGCCCACGCGCCGTACACCTCTTCCCGGAAGACGAGAGGCTTGCGGCGCGCGAGGATGTCGCGGATGACGCCGCCGCCGCAGCCGGTGAGCAGCGCGGCGATGATGACCGCCGGCAGCGGCAGTCCGTTCCGGACGGCGAGCAGCGCGCCTTGAATGGCGAAGGCGGCGAGTCCGACGGCGTCGAAGAACACCCACTTCTGGACGTGGTTCGCCCAGAGACGCGGCGCGAAGTAGACGGCCGAGCTCGCGACGAGCGCGGTGACGAGCAGATCGCCCTGCTCCCACAAGGAGCGCGTCGGCGCGTCGATGACGAGATTGCGCAGTATGCCGCCGCCGAACGCCGTCACCAGCCCGAGCGCGTACACGCCCAAGATATCGTATTCCTCTTCCATCGCCGACATCGAGCCGCTCATCGCGAACGCCACCGTGCCGATGAACGTCAACAGCTCCCATGCGAACATGGTCATATCCCCTCTCTGTGCATGAAAAAAAAAGTGTCTGACAAGGGAATCCCCTTCCGTCAAACACTTCGCCCAGGCGTACGGCTATATCCCCGCGCGCTCCCTCGTGGTCTCCCCACGCTTCGCCAGTTACGCGCGTTCGAATGCATCATGTCATAACGAATCCGGTTTTGATACACACTTAAGGTAACATCGTTTCCGCCGGATGTCCAGCACAATTCGCGGCGCCGGCCGCAGGCAAATTAGGGATTTTCCGCGTCCATCCGTTACTGCCTAATCAGGAACTCTAACGTTTCTCGTCTTCGGGCTCGGAGAGCATGTCCCGGGTCGCTCCCTTGAATTCGCTCAGCGTTCGGCCGAAGGCGCGGCCGAGCTCGGGGAGCTTCTTAGGACCGAATATGAGCAAGGCCAACACCAGCACGAGAATCAGCCCGCCGATCCCGATATTCGCGAACGGCATCCGCGATCAACTCCTTATCAACTCGTAGTCTTCCGGATTCAAGCTATACAGCTCCTCCGCCTTCTTGCCGCTCGCCGACAATAGCTCGACGGGATGATCGTACCGGATGACCCGCCGCAGCGCTTCGGCGACGAGTTCCGCGCGCCCGGTCCGCTTCAGCAGCTGCATCAGCTCGTAATCGCGAATGCCCCGCTGCAGCCGCTTGTACCGCAAGCTCGATATCGGCGCGCCGTTCCGGCCGGGGTAGACGAGGAACAGGTCCCCCGTCTCCCAGCGAGTCGGCCGGTAGTACGGCCGCTCGAGCGGCCGGTCGGGCCAAGCGGTGTACGACCATCGGAGGAAGCCGTCGTACCCGAATACTTCGACAAGCCACGGCAGCAGCCGACATTCGATCGGCGGCGACGACAAGAACGTATTCGGCCGCTTCGGACCGCTGCACACGTAGAACAGAAGCCGCCCCGGAATACTGCGCTTCAATGCTTGCAACTCCTCGTATTGCCGGGCGACGCAGCCGAGAATCGGCGCATAATCCGTCACGTCCGGCAGCTGCCGGCCGATGAACTCGGCATGATCCAACGCGATCTTGTAGCGGAAGCTCGGCGCCAATCGGCGAAGCGTCGCCAGCTGCCGCTCCAACCGCGCCGCGTCGCTCGGTTCGTCCGCCAGCACGCGGACTCGTGCCGCGCGTCCGGTCGAGACGAAGAAGCCGTACAGCGCCGAGATGTACGCTTCCAGCTCCGCCCTCCCGCGGATATAGCGATAGACGCCGGTCGCCCGGTCGTAATAACGCACGCGCATCGCGTCGGGATAGCCCTCGACGAGCGAGCGGTACAGCGCCGGCGCATCGGGCGATTCCCACAGTCCGAGCAAGCCGAACAGCTCGATCTCCTCGGCCATGCCCCGCCGCTCCGCCATCGAAAGATATCGTTCCAATACAGAGAAGTCGTACTCGAAGCGGCCGTCCCGCCCCTTCGTCACCGCGACGATGCCGTACTCGAACAGATCGGACGGTTCGCCGTCCCGGTAGGATCGCTGTCCGCACCATGGCGCATCCGACACGATGACCGATACGGCCTTCTGCCCGAGGGCGACCAAGGACTCCATGTACCGATCGATAATCGCGAGGTGGTCGTCCGACCAGAGCGGAACGTCGTGCTTGCGGGCGATGTTGGCGTTATGCTGCCATAGATCCAAGTAGAAGCTGTACTCGCGGCTCTCCGGCAGCGTCTCCGGGTGGACGCGCAGCGAGAACGTACAATAAGCGGCAACCGTCTCGTCGCCGAACATGCGCCGCGCGAACGCGCGAACGACGCCGCGATAGTCGCCGGGAGGCGTATGCTTGCCTACATGACATTCGATCCACACCTGCTGAATCCTGCCCTTCTCCACCTCGATCGACGCGGCGTCGAGCAGCGGATCCGGCCGGCGAATCCGGTCGTAATCCTCGACGAGACCGACCAGCTTCGTTTCGATCCGAATCCCGGCCTCCGCCGCGCCTTCCAGCTCGACCGCCGCCCGAACGACGGTCCGGTCTCCCCCCTTCCATAACAGCGGGTTCCCCGAGACGTCGAGCAGCAGATCGTCCTCGGCGCAGACGAGAAGCTGCAGCGCGGCGCTGTCCCGGCGGCAGCACGAAACCGCCATATGCGATACTGCGGTGTCCGTCGCCGCCGCATCGAGCGGATTGTAGCCCCATGGAGCGGAATAGAACATCGACGCCAATCCCGCGCGCAGCCCGATCTCACCGCCCATCGTCGTGCCCTCCCGCGACGCTAAGCGCCGACAGCCCTTCCGCCGCGAAGCTCCATACGCGTTCCTTGTAGTACCGGTGCCCGCCGTTCCCGACGAACAGCTCGCAGCGACCCGCCGCGCCCCAGCGGGCGTAGATGGTCTGAATCGCCGCGAACGCGCGTCGCGTTCCGGCGATCGGATAGATGTCGTCCCCTTCCCCGTGCACGACGAGCAGCGGACGCGGCGCGATCAAGCCGGCGATGTCGTACATCTCGCCGAGCTCCAAGATGCCCGGCACGAGATTGCACGGACAATGCTCGATCGGGACGATGGATTGCTCGAAGGTACATACGTACGATCCCGGCACCGCGACGGCGATGCGCACGTCGAGCGCCGCGGCGAACAGCGTCACCGTGCCGCCGCCGGAGTTGCCCGTCATGACGATGCGCCCGCCGTCGATGTCCGGACGCGTCAGCGCGTAGTCGATCAAGCGCCCCATGTCGTGCACCCGCTCCCCGATCAAGGTGCGTCCGTACATCAGCGCCATGCGTTGCAGATGCGCACAGGAATTGCCGGGGCCGCGCGTCGCCCCCGCATCTTCCTCTCGGCCCATCTCGTAGAACCCGCGCACGTCGGGAGCGATGACCGCGTAGCCGTGCGACACCGCTTGGAGCGCGAGATCCCGCTCGCCCTCCTCCCCGCTGCGCCGCTCCTCCTCCGAGGCGTAATTGCCGACGTACGTCTCCTTCCCTCGACTTCCGTGTCCGTGGGGAACGATCGCGAGCGGGAACGGTCCCGTGCGGCCGCGAGGCAGCAGCACATAAAACGGGATTTCTACGCCGGGCTCCGTCGTAATATACCGCTTCTCCCGCGTATACCCTTCCCGCTCGATCGTCTCGACGAGCCGCGGCGACAGCTCGACCGGCTCAACGCCGATGCGGTGCAAGCCGAGCCTCTCGCGCAGGGCGGCGCGGAACGCCCCCTGCCAAGCAGACCGCTCCGCGCCCTCCGGGATGGCAGCCGCGTCGAAGCGTCGCGGGCCGTTCGTTCGAGCCAATCCTTCCCTATACGCTTGCGTGTTGAAATACTGCATTTTGTCCCTCCGTCTCCGTCTCCGTCTCCGTCTCCGTCTCCGTCTCGTAACCAAGCGGGATGCGGTCGAACCGCGTTACGGCTGCAGATGATCGTTCATGTCGGCCACGCCGGCGAAGCCCTTCAGCAGCTGTCCCGAGCCGGACTCCTGCTTGTTCCGCTCGGCCGGGTCCGGAACGGGCGACACGAAGACGTTGTTGCGCGAGACGACGGTCTTCGCGTTGTTCCGGACGCGCACGCCGAGATTGCGATCGGTATCGCTGACGTAGTACCCATCCTCGAAATAATTGCCTTCGATGACGGCGATCTTCGTGATGTTATCGAGGAACACGTGATAGGACGCGCCCGACGACATGCCGTCGCCGAAGCCGAGCGAGCGATTCCCTCGGTACGTCAGGCGGGCCCCGCCTCCGAACGAGGCGGCTCGGCTCGAGGAGGTCGAATTCGGGTCGGCCGCGATCAGGTTGCCGACGACGTCGACCTGATCCCAACCGACGTAGTTGCCGCTAAGCGTCTCCCAGCGGTATTCGATGCCGAAATCCCGAACGTTCTCGAGCGTGTTGTACAACACCTGGCCTTCGTGCGTCCCGACGGTCCCCATAATGCCCTTCACGACGTCGCGGAACTTGTTGTGCGCGTTGACATAGTTGCGGCAATCCCGGTACCCGTTCGACTGCCCGCCTTGATTGGAGATGCCGGTGCGGAAGCGACGGGCTTCGTTCGCGACGATATAGGAATGATGGGAGCCGATATTGCGGATCGCGTGGCTCTCCGCCGCCGGGAACGAATTTTCGTTGATCATCTGATTGCCGTAGACGAAAGCATGGTCCTGGAAAAAGATCTCGATACCCATCTTCCGCGTATTCAGCATCCGGTTCATCGCGACCGTATTGCGATACGTGACGCGCCCCGGGAACCCGAGCAGATGATTGCCCCCGGCGAGGCTGACGCCGACGTCGCAGTTCTCGAAGTCGTTATTGTAGATCGCCGCGCGATCGCAATACCAAATCTTGACGCCAGCGTAATTGTTGTCCGCGCCGCTGCCGCTCGGGCCGGGCTGCTGGGTGAAGCGGAGCGAATGCACGTTCACGTTTTTCACGCGGGTGGATCGGTCCGCGGTGCCGACGAGCAGCGTGTTCTCCTGCGACCCGCCGACGAGATGCGAGGACGGGCCGGCGCCGAAGAGCGTAATGTCGCCGCGGGGGCACGCGAAGCCTAATGCGCTGTAGTACGTCCCCGGCGGAACGAAGAGCGCCCCGCCGGCCGGTACCGCCGCGATCGCCGCGTCCCACGCCGCCATATCGTCGGTTACGCCGTCTCCGACCGCGCCGTACCAGCGCAGATTGACGGCGCGGTCGACGGATTCGTTGTTCAGCTTGCTGATGACGTCCGCGTCCTCCGGGCGGAACCCGCTCGGCACGCCGATCGACGCTTCCAGCGCCGCGACCTGCTCCGCCAACGCCTCCAGCCGCCCCGGCACGCCTCCGGGACCGAATCCCTTGCCCAAGGCCGCGCCGGCATCGCCGTACACATCCTCCGTCACCGACGGTAAAGCGCTTGCAAGACGATTTTGCAGCAGTCCGCCGGCGACGATCGCCGCGCCGGTGGCGCCCAGCATTTTCAATACCCGTCTGCGATCGACCTTCTCGTTCTTCGTTTCCCCGCCTTCGTGCTTCTTCTCCATTACGACTCACCCCATCTAAAGAGTATTTCGGAAGGCCGCTCCGCTCTAGATCCGGCCCTCCGGTCGAGGCGCCTTATTTCAGGACGCCGTTCTTCTTCAACTCCGCCGTCACGATGTCGAGGTACTCTTGCCCTTTGTAGGTCGTCATGTAAGTTTCTACATATTCGTTCCAGTTCGCGTCGTCCAGCGGGACGTTGCCGTAGATGAACTTCATCATCATCTCGCCGGCGTATTTGTTCAGATCCGCCGCCAGCTCCGTCGGCTCCTTCGCCTGACCGAGCGCGAAGACGCTGCCGTACTTCGGCCGGTCGCCGAGCAGCATCATCTGCTGTTCGTACAGGAACGGATCCGGATAGAACACCTTCACCGCTTCCGGCTTCTCCTTCAGCGCCGGCGTGCCGACCAGCGAATACGCGGCCAGGTAGTTGCTCTCCTTGCCCGCGATAAATTCCGTGACGACGCCGTTCGTCTTCTTATGACTGACGCCCTCCGCGCCGAAGGTAAGCAGCTCCTCCCCGACGTCGCCGGTCATCCAATCGACGAGCTCGATGATCTTCCGCACCTTCTCCGGCTGGTCCTTCAGCTTGACCGTAATGCCCAGCACCCCGTTCGGGGCGATCGTCTTGCCGTTGTTGGACGCCTGGCCGGCCGGACCGGTCACCGGAGGCAGCACGACGACGTCCGCGTTCGGATTGATCGTCTTCATGTTGTCTACGATGGCGGTCGGGTAACCGGCGTTGTAGAAGATGCCGACCTGTCCCTGCTCGACCTTCTGCGTTACCCGATCCAGCGTGTTCGTCGCGAAATCCGGATCGAGCGCGCCTTCCTTCATGAGATCATGCATGAATTGCAAGTATTGGCGCATCTCGGGGCTCGCCAATCCCCCGCGCAGCGCGCCTGCATCGTCTACCCAATACGTGCCGCGAACGTCGCCGGTGAAGGCGGACAGGAATTGCCACCACAGCTGCTGCTGCATCGACGAGCCGCTGGCGGAGAAGGCGTACGTATCCTTCTTGCCGTTGCCGTCGGGATCCCGGTTCGCGAACGCGATCATGACGTCCTTCAGCTCGTCGGTCGTCGTCGGCATCGCCAGGTCCAGCTTCTCGAGCCAGTCCTTGCGGATGAAGAGACCGTTGCTGAGAGACGGCGGGCGCGACGGCAAGCCGTGATATTCGCCGTTCGGGTCGGTAATGTAGTACAGCATCCCTTCCGTAACGTACGACTTGATATTCGCCGGCATCGTCTCGAGGTTGAACACGTCGTTCAGCGGGAGCAAGTACCCGTCGGCTTGCGCCTTGCGATAATCCCCGAGGTTGAAATACATAATCGCTTCCGGCAAGTCGTTCGCCGCGACGCGAGCGCCCATCTTCGCCCGCCAATCGTCCGACTTGCCGAACGTGAACGCATACTTCAGATCGATGTTCAGGTCCTTGCGGATCGTCTGCAGGATCACGTCTTGCTCCGGCGGCGGAATATCGACGCTGACGGAGAACCCGCGCTCCACCTCGATCGTCGCCGGCTCCTCCGGCGCGGCTGCGGGCGTCTCCGCCCCGCTCGACGCGCCCGGGTCCTTCGCGCCTTCCGCCGGCGGCGTCTGCGCTCCGCCGTTCTCCTCTTCCTTCACCCCGGCGTCGTTGCTGCAAGCGACGACGAACACAAGCGCGGTCGCCAGCGCGATGGAAAGCACCCTTTTCCGATTCATACCGATCCGAACCTCCCCTTCTGTAATGCAGCATGATTCCGTATCCGCAGGACAACGCTTCTCTCTATACGCTAACCTTTGATAGATCCCAGCAACACCCCTTTCGTGAAATATTTCTGCAGGAACGGATAGATGAGCAGCACCGGCACGATCGAGATCATAACGGCCGCCATCTTCGTCGCCTCCGTCGGCACGAGCTGGCTGATATCGCCCTCGAATTCGGACGGGTCGGGCACGTTGAGCATCTCCCGCAGCACCGCCTGCAGCGGATGCTTGCTCACGTCCGAAATGTATAGAATCGCTTCGAAGAACGCGTTCCAGTGGGCGACGGCGTAGAACAAGCCTACCGTCGCGACGATCGGCAGCGACAGCGGCAGCACGATCTTAACCAAGTACCCGGCCTCCGTCGCCCCGTCGATCAGCGCCGCTTCCTCCAGGTTATCCGGCAAATTTTCGATGAACGTCTTCATGATCAACACGTTGAAGACGCTGACGGTGCCCGACAAGATCAAGGACGCGTAGGTGTTCAACAAGCCCAGCCACTTGATCAGCATGTATTGCGGGATCATGCCGCCGTGGAACAGCATCGTAATCAAGAGCAAGAGCAGGACCGCGTTCCTGCCGGGCATCGTCCGGTTGGACAGGCCGTACGCCAGCATCAGGGACAAGACGACCCCGAGCAGCGTCGAGACGACGGTGATATAGACGGAGTTGAACAGCGCCCGCGTCATCTTCGGATCCTGCAGCAGCTCCCCGTACGCTTGGAACGTAATGTCCCTCGGAACGACGATAAAGCCGCCGTTGCGTACCAGCTCGATGTAGGGGGTAATGGAGACGATGAACACATAGTAGATCGGAAACACGGCGGCGAAGCCCAGCGCGGCCAGCAAGCAAACGTTGAATCGTTGGAATATTCTCTCCCCGAGCGAACGTCGCATCGAATCCCCCCTTTACCAGATTCCGTTTTCGCCGAATTTTTTCGCCAGGCGGTTCGCCGTCAGCACGAAGAGCATGCCGACGACCGACTTGAACAGCCCGACGGCGGTGGCGAGGCTGAAGTTATTTTCCACGATGCCCTTGCGGTACACCCACGTATCGATAATATCGACCGTATCGTAGACGAGCGGATTGTACATCGCGTACACCTGCGTAAACCCTGCGTCGAGCACGTTGCCGAGCTTCAAGATAAGCAGCAGCACGATGACGCTCCGGATGCCGGGCAGCGTAATATGCCACGTCTGCCGCCAGCGCGAGGCGCCGTCCATGACGGCCGCTTCGTATTGCTGCGGGTCGATCGCCGTCAGCGCCGCGAGGTAGATGATCGCGCCCCAGCCGATGTCCTTCCAGATGTCCGACCCGACGAGAATCCATCGGAACCAGTCGTTGGAGGTCAAGAAGCGAACCGGCTCGAAGCCGAGCTCCTTCAAGCCGAAGTTGAGCAGGCCGTTGGTCGGCGACAGGAACGCCAGGACGATGCCGTAGATAATGATCCAGGACAAGAAGTGAGGCATGTACGTGAGCGTCTGGATCACCCGCTTGAACCACATCCGGCGCACCTCGTTCAGCAGCAAGGCGACGACGATGTCGGGGGTCATGCCGAAGGCGATCTTCATGAAGCTGATGACGAACGTGTTGCGCAGCACCTTCCAGAAGTCGGGGCTCTCCCAGAACGCACGGAACCACTTTAGGCCCACCCACTCGCTGCCCTGGACGCCCCGGAACGGGGAGAAGTCCTGGAACGCGATCAGGATGCCGTACAAGGAGCCGTATTTGAAAACGAGAATGTACAACAAGCCCGGCAGGATGAGGAGATATCGAAATTTGTACTTCCAGAGGAGCCGGATCCACCGGGGCGGCAAGCGCCGGACAGCTGCGATACCTGTATTGCTCTCGGCCGGCATCGAATTCATGGAGTCCACCATCTTTCCCTGAGTTGACCTGATTGTAATGCGATTTCGGGGGGAAAAGGTTTCGGATTCTTTGGCAAACGGTACGGAATCTTTGGATGTTCGGACGAACGCTCTCTCCTGGACGCATGCTATACTTATTGAAGGGAGGGAGCGCTATGCTGAGGAGACGTTTCGGAAGCTTGTCTGTGAAGCTGTTCGTCTTCAGCTTCTGCGCGGTGTCCTGCTTGGTGCTGCTGCTCGGGGTCGTCTCGCAGCGCTTCATCGCCGATCAATTCCGGAGCCAGCAAGCGTCCTACGCCCACCACACCCTCGTTCGGACCGATTATTACGTGAACGAGCTGATGAAGGGCTTACAGAAGGACTTGCTGTTCATCGCCCGGGACGAGCGCCTCTACGCCTCCGAATCGGAAGAGCTCATCGCGCGGCTCGAAGCCTATAAGCTGCAATGGAACCGCAATATTAAGAATTTATATATTTTGAAGGACGGCGGGCGGGTGTACGGCACCTCCCGCCTGCTGTGGGAGATCGCGCCGCCGAGCCAGATCGGCGCGCTCTACGAGCATCTCGCCTCCTCCGAGTCCTCCTTCCTCTGGACCGAGCCGTACTTCTCCCCGGTATCGGATTATACCGTGACGCTCGCCGCCAAGCTGCCTTCGGCCGAAGGGCGCCCCTTCGGCGGGCTGCTGGCCGCGGATCTCGATCTGGAGTCGATCCTCTCGACGTACGAGGACCGCGACTTCAGCTCGCGGGAGTCGCTGCTCATGCTCAGTCGGACCGGACTGCCGATCTCCGTCCGTTCGCCGTATATCTCGTACGACGTATTCGAGAAGTCGTATTCGATTCGCGGCCTCCCGCCCGACGCCCTGTCGCACAATCAGGCCTCCTGGCAGCTTACGGACGAGGCCGGACGAAGCCTCCTGATCACAAGGTCCCGGAACAATCAATGGGGCTGGCAGGTGATGCTGCTGCTCGACGAAGCGGCGTTAGACCGATCCGCGGGCTTCATGAAGACGCTGTCCGTCTGGATCGGCGTCGCCGGCCTCTTCTTATCCCTGTTCGTGTCGTACAGCCTTGCAAGGTATATTTCCAAGCCGCTTCACTCCTTGATCCGACAGATGAAGAAGGTGAGCGAAGGCGACTTCCGCACGCGAATCGACGCCGTACGCAGCGACGAATTCGGCGTCGTCGTCTCCGCCTTCAACCGCATGGTCGGCAAGGTCGAACAGCTCATGGAGCGGCTCGTCCAGATCGAGGTGAAGAAGAAGCAGTACGAGCTGAAGGTGCTTCAGACGCAAATCCAGCCTCACTTCCTGTACAATACGCTCAATTCGATCAGTTACTTGGCGAAACTCGGCAAGACGGACGAGGTGGACGGCATGATCACGAATTTGTCCTCCCTGCTCCACTTCCATCTGGATAAAGTCGAGGAGATCGTCGCCTTCGAGGAGGAGCTGACGGGCGTCCGACGGTACGCGTCCCTGATGGAGATGCGGTACCCCGGGCAGTTCGCGCTCGATTGCGACGTCGAGGAGGCGGCGTTGTCGGCACCGATCCCGAAGTTTACGCTGCAGCCGCTCGTGGAGAACGCCATCTTCCACGGCATCCTCCCGAAGGGCGAGCTCGGCTCGATCGCCGTGACCGGCGAGCGCAGCGGCGAGAGCGTCGTCATTCGCGTGGCGGACGACGGCGTCGGCATCTCCGAAGAACGGCTCGCCTCGCTGCTCCGCGCGCAGCCTTCGGAGCGGGGGACGGGGTATTACCATCTAGGCTTGTTCAGCATCGACGAGCGGCTGAAGCTGAACTTCGGCGAGGCGTTCGGCCTTCGCGTCGCCAGCGCGGAGAACGGCGGAACGGTCGTTGAAATTCGCATCCCGGCCCGAAGAGAGGAGGAACGCCATGAACGGCGATGAACGCGCGATCCGCGTCATGATCGTGGACGACGAGTATATGGTGCTGAACATGCTGAGAGAAGACGTTCCGTGGAGAGACTTGGGGATGGAGCTCGTCGCGGAGGCGACGAACGGGAAGCAAGCGTTGGAGAAGTGCGCGATCTATTGCCCCGACCTCGTCTTGATCGACATCTCGATGCCGGGTCCGAGCGGACTCGACACGATCCGGACCGCTAAGACGGATTTCCCTGCGGTCCGTTTCGCGATTCTGACCGCCCATCAAGATTTCGGGTACGCGCAGCAAGCGCTGCATCTCGGCGCCCTCGCGTACGTGCTGAAGACGCCGGTGCCGCTCGAAGATATGAAGCGCATGCTGCTCGACTGCCGCCGGACGATTCTGGCGGAGCGCGAGGCCGATTCCCGCCTGCGCATGGCGGATCAGCTGCTAAGCCGGCATGCCTGGGAAATTCGACAGAGCATGATGCAAAATTATCGGCGCGGGGGACATATTCCGGAGCAGGATTGGAATTACTTGCTCGGGGACGGCTCGCTCGCGGGAATCGGCGGGAACGCGGGGGCGCTCGTTCCGCATCCCGAACGATCGCCGACGCAAGGGCATGCGCTGCAGGCGATGCACGTCCACGTGCTGCAGCTGAACCGCATGCTGTCCCGCTATCCGGATTCGGACGTCTCCCTGATCAAGTTTTCCATCTATCAATCCGTCCGGGAGGTCGTCGCCGAATGCGGCGGCGGGATCGCGCTCCCCGATCCGTCCGGCTCCGTCTATGCCGTGCGGACGGTGCCGGCCTCCGGAAGCCGGACGCAGGCCGACGCCGACGTCCATCGGATCCACTCGCGGCTGCAGCGCTTCTTCCGGCACTATTTTACCGTCGAGATCGCCATAGGCATCAGCTCGGTCGCGGAGGGTCGCGACAAGCTGCCCGGGCTGTTGAAGGAAGCGGCGCTCGCTTCCTCCTTAGCATTCTATCGTTCGAACGCGTCGCTGTTTTATGCCCACGAAGCTAAGGCGCTGGATCGACGCATGATCGGTTGGCCGGACGCGGAGGAGGCGATCTCGGCGAAGTGGCGGTCGCAACTGGCGGAGTCCCGCCTCGAAGGCTTGCGAATATTGAAGGCGTACGTCGCCGAGACGCAGCCGGAGCCCGCTCTGTTGAAGAGCAAGGCGCTCGCCGCGTTAAGGAAAGCCGACGTCCCGCTGGAACGGCTGGATTGGAGCGGCATGAACGACAACGGCAGCCAAGCCGAATGGTACGAGCGCGTCGAGGAGCTGCTGCTGCGACATCTCGACCGTCCGGTCGCCGGATCGGCCGGATCCGAGCTGCACGAAGACATCGGCAAGGCGATCGAGTATATGCAGAGGAACCTGCACGACAATCTTACGCTCGCCAAGGTGGCGGAGCGCATTCATATGAACCCCAGCTATTTCAGTCACCTCTTCAAGCTGAACACGGGACAGACGTTCATCGACTTCTTGACGAAGCTGCGCATGGAACGCGCCAAGCAGCTGCTTCTCGCCGAAGATTTGAAGAGTCAGCTGCTCTGCGAGCGGATCGGCTTCTCGAGCTATCCTCACTTCTGTACGCAATTCAAGAAGATCACCGGGATGACGCCGAGCGAGTACAAACAACAAGCCAGAGCGAAACCGCCCCGCCCGGTCTCGGATTCGGGATAGTGGGCCGTTCCGAGAGACGAGCGGGGCGGCTCCCGCGGTTTACGCCCTTGCCGGTCTCCGCGCCTTGTGTTGGTACCAGGCGAAGAAGTCCGTCAACCACTTCGGAATCGTGCCGAGCAGGAGATAGACGATAAAGATATGCCAGAACGCTAAACCTCGGAAACGCTGGAACAGGTCCAGCCCATCCAATAGAGGCTTGATCCCGAAGGCGAACACAGCGCTGAGCGCGATCATGTAGAGGTAATAATTTTTCCGATGGTTCAAGGTCCACTGGTATATAAACATGTATGCGACCGGAATAAGCGAAGCGTCCAGACCGATGCTGTTGGTCAGGAACGGGAACCACTTGAACGGATACTCCCAATATCCGTTCGTCGTGCCGAACGCGTCCAGAAATCCGGTGAACAAGTGTACTCCGTACCCGAAGAAGCCGATCCGGAACGCCTTGCTCCGATCCAAGAAGAGGAACAACGCGGTCAGCGGCACGACGAAGAACGCAAGGTTGACCCAGAATTGCCACGTACTCATATTCGAATACGATATCCAATAATCGAGCCAATCCTCCTTCAAGGTAGCCGCCCTCTCGCTCAGGCCATTCAACGCCGCCCGCTGCTCGTCCGACATGCAGGACTCCTCCTTACGTTCGATGCGATACTGTGGATACCTCTAGATTTCGCTACCGACAGAGGAACTATCCGCAGCCGTTTACAACTTCTTCGAAAACGGAAAGAGGCCCCGCAACGCATCGCGGGACCTCGCCGGGGTTCCGATTCGATTAGTAACCCAGCACGGCGCGGCTGATGATCACCAACAAGATGAACAACACCAAGATCGCGCCGACGGAAGTGAATCCGCCGCCAACTCCGTAGCCTACAGCTGTCATGTTCGATCCACCCCCTCGCGTTCTTCTGTACTATACGAAGGGGACGAGAAGGATGGTTGTGCGAGCGCCCGGAGGCGACCGCCCAAAAGTTATCGAGATAGGCCATCCTCATACGACCCCGATGCGCGGGGGATACTGCACTGTGTAGTGGCAACCCCTTCGGAAGGGAGGACGCATACGAATGGCTCATCGAAACTCGCAGAAGCAGCAGAAGCGCAAGCCGCCGGGAAATAACCACGATTCCGCCGTGCCGGGCTCGACCCGCAGCGGCAAGGAGTAGCCGGGAACGCTGCTGCAACGAATGCCGGCCCCGCCCGCCGCTCGGCGAACGGGGCTTACTCCCGTCGCTACGCGATAAACTCGATGACGCCGTCCAGGACGATGTCGTCGTCCTCGACCCCGCCCGGCGGATGCCGGCGGGGATTTGTTATTTGTTTACAGCAATAATATCGCAGGGCAGCGGAATTCATAGTACAATGAGGCCGACGCCTTATGCTTTGTACTTCGAAGGAGGGACTGCATGCTTCTGCGAAAACGGATTGCCGCCCTAATTCTTGGGTTCGTCTGTCTGCTCGGCGTCGGCGGCTGCGCCTCGACCGCGGTAGAGCCTGCCGACGCGGCGGATGCGGCGTACGATGCGTTGCTCGTCTTCCCTAGCGACGATTACCCCGAGACCGCCTTACATATCTATGATGCTATAACGCTCGGAGGCGCGTCCGCGGTTTGCACGATCGATCGGGACGGCGCGGACGAGAACCGCCGGCGGTCGCTGGCGGGGATCGATACGCGCGAAGGGTACGACCGGGACGAATGGCCGATGGCGATGTGCGAGGAAGGCGGCGACGGCGCCAACGTCGCTTATATCGACTCCGGCGACAATCGCGGCGCCGGCGCATGGGTCGGGCATCGGCTCGAGGATTATCCCGACGGGACGCGCGTCTTCTTCGTCGTCGAGAAGCCCGCGCTCACGTTCGGGAAGGCGACGGCCGGGACGGCCGAAGCGAAGGGCGATGCGGGCCGGTCGGGCGGCGAGGCGGACTTCGCTTCCTGCGCCGAGGCTCGAGTCGCCGGGAAAGCTCCGTTGTACGCGGGCGACCCGGGGTACAGCGCGAAGCTCGACCGGGACCGCGACGGCGTCGCATGCGAGTGAAGGGCTTCGAACGCGAAACAAGGCCTTGGGGATTCCCAAGGCCTTTCCTCGCCTTCGTTCGGCTTAGAGCAAGAACGAACGGCTAATGATAACGAGCAGAATGAACAGTACCAAGATCGCTCCCGTGGAAGTGAATGCGCCGCCTACGCCGCCGCAACCTACTGCTGCCATGATCGCTCCACCCCCTCCCGTACTTCTGTAATATACGGTAGTGACGGGGGCGGCGGCTGTGCGAACGCCCGGGACCGAGCGCCCAAAATGAATCGGAGCGAAGCCTCTCTCTTCGCGGACGTCACCCGAGGAGCGGCGTATCGACGAAGAAGACGGCGGCTTCGCTCGTCCCGTGCAGCTCGAAGACGACGATCTCGTTGTCGCCCGGGCGCAGGAGAGGCGCCGGCACGTACAACGTCTGTTGCGGCCCCTTCTCCCAATAGCGCCCGAGATTGAAGCCGTTCACGAATACGACGCCCTTCGTCCAACCGGTCAGCCGGAGGAACGTGTCCTGTACGTCATCGCCCGTACGCAGCATTCCTCGGTAGAAGGCTGGCGCGGTCTGCGGACGGACGGGCCCGAACTCCAGCCGGGACAAGTCCTCGAGCGGGAGGCAGCGGATCGACCAGTCGTATAGAAATTGAAAGCCGTGGCGGACGCCTTCGGTAATCCCTTTCGCATCTCTCAGATACGGACCGTAGTTGATCCGCCCCATATTTTCGACAAGAATCGAGAGCTCCGCTCCCTCCGCCGGCACCGCGAAAGACACCTTCGCCTCCGGTTTCCCGCGCTCCAGCACGCCATGCAGCTTACCGTCGAGAAACACGAGCGCGCGATCCCGCACATCCTGGACGACCAGCTCCTTCGACGGTCTCGGTCCGGTGATCCGAGTCGTGTACAGGATAAAGCCGAAGTCCTGCCCCAGCTTCTCCATCGGCTCCGGCGCCGTTCGCCGCACCGCGTCCGATAATCGATCCAAATGGGAGAAGAGCTCCGCCTGGCCGGTCATCTCCACCCGGCCGTACGCCTTCTTGCCGATCGGCTCCGGCAATGTACGTTCCGCGACGTTCGCATATCGGCCGATCGCCTCCCGCACGGCGTAAAACTTCTCCGTCGGCTCCCCGGATTCGCTCAGGAGCACGTCGTAATCGTAGCTCGTGACGGTCGGTTCGTAGGCGTCCTTCGCTTGGCAGTTCGCCCCGTTGAAGAAGCCGAAATTCGTCCCGCCGTGGAACATGTAGAAGTTGACGGACGCCCCCGCTTCCAGCATGTCCTCGAGCGCGCGGACGACGTCGCCGGCATCGCGGGTATGGTGCTCCTCGCCCCAGTGGTCGAACCAGCCGTTCCAATACTCCATGCACATGAGCGGCCCGTCCGGCTCGTATTCGCGCAATTTCTCGAACGCGGCTTTCGCGCCGGAGCCGAAATTCGCCGTCGCCAGCGCGCCGGGCAGCGTGCCGCCTTGCAGCATCGCATCCTCCGGTCCGTCGGACGTGAACAAGAGCACGTCCATGCCGCGCCGGATCATGGCCTGACGCAAATAATCCAAGTATCGGGCGTCGTTCCCGTAGCTCCCGTACTCGTTCTCGATTTGCAGCGCGACGATCGGTCCGCCGTTCGTGCATAACAGCGGCTTCAGCTTCGGCAGCAGCACGTCGTAGTACGCGTCCACATGCCCGAGAAACTTCTCGTCGAAGCAGCGGAGCCGCACGTCGTCGTCCGCCAGCAGCCAAGAGGGCAGCCCGCCGAACTCCCACTCCGCGCAGATGTACGGACTCGGACGAACGATGACGTACAGGCCCAGCTCGCCGGCCGTTCGAACGAACCGTTCGAGATCCGCCAATCCGTCGAAGCGAAATCGGCCGGGTTTCGGCTCGTGCAGGTTCCATGGAACATAAGTTTCAACGGCGTTGAAGCCGCATGCCTTCAATTTTTGCAGCCGGTCCGCCCAATACTCCGGTACGATTCTGAAATAGTGCATCGCTCCCGACAGCAGACGGACCGGTTTTCCGTCGTACATAAAATTCGATCCTTCGCAATGAAACGTCGCCATGCCGCTTGCCTCCTCCGATATGCCGGTCGTCGATGGACCGGCGTCGCTCCCATTATGGCTTTCTCCGCTCCCGTTGCCTATCCACGAAGCGTCCGAATTTTTGACCTTTTGCGCCGGGCCGCGGATGGTATACTGATTCTGAAACCACCAGTCTACACGCGAATAAGGAAGCGATCATCCCATGCATGCGGACATCCTCTTTCCGAATATAACGAGCACGCTGCAGATCACGGGCTGCCACTTCGCCGTCAAGCCGGCCGGTTGGACGTACCCGAAGCATCATCACCATCTATACGAATTGATGTACGGCCTCAGCGGCGAGGGGAAGCTGTCCGTGGGCGGCGAAGACGTTCGACTGCGCGCCGGCAGCTGGCTGCTGCTCAAGGCGGGCGTCCGGCATGACGTCTCGAACGCGTCCGAAGGCGAAGACGTCTTCTCCTTCTTCAACATTCACTTCGACATCGACGATTCCGAGATGCGCCGGCGGCTCAGCGCTTCCGATTACGCGTTGTTTCCGGACGGCCCCTCGGATTCCTCCGCCCGGCTGCGGTCGCATGTCGGGGAGATCGAACGGATCATGGAGCACAGCTTGCTGCACTCTTCTAATGAGACGGCAGGGACGGAGAAGCGATTGACGTTGACGTACGAGCGGAAGCTCGCCTTGCAGGCATACATCCTGCTCATCGTGCAGGACATCTTCGCGCGGCACGCCGAGGGCGCCCAGGCGAGCGGATCGCGGCAGCGGGAGACGACGATCTACGAAGCCGACACGGCTCATCTCATCGAGGAGCGGCTGATGCGCCTCGTCGGCGCGGACGGCTCGGTGACCCGCATTGCGGAGGAACTGAATATAAGCCGGAGCCAATGCACGAAGATTTTCACGAAAATATACGGCATTCCGCCCCGCCAATACGTGACCGAGCAGCGGTTGAACAAGGCGAAGCAGCTGCTCGTCGGCACGAACAAAACCGTGAGCGACATCGCGGAGGAACTCGGCTTCCACTCGGTCAGCCACTTCTCCCGGCAGTTTCGTCGGGGCACCGGCATGTCGCCGAACCAGTTCCGCCCGCGGCATATGAGGTAAGGCGCCGATGCGGGCGGTACGTCCCGCGCCGATTTCCCGGACGAAGACGAAGGCGATGGCGAGCGCAAGTTTCCCGATTCGGAGACAAATAAGGAATGTCTCCGTTCCTTCCCGGCGGGTCCGAACCGACACAACGAAAGAAGCCCTGATCGCAATCGCGTCAAGGCTTCTTGGCGTGGTATTAGCGTTTGAATATATCCTCCTGCCATGCATGGAACCCATATATGACAATTCCAAGGGCCGATGTAGCGAGAACATCAACGAAAGGTGTCATGTTTACGAATTGAATAATATCTCGGCTTCCTAAGAAATAATTTTCGAAGACATATGTATAGAAGAGGTTTAATAAAAAATCGCAAACGACGTACAGCCAAAACCTTCTGTAGAGAAATTTCATTATCCACATCGTTGCCACAGGGATTGCCCCGTATAGGTACGAGATATTTTGTAATGGATACGCTGTTTCATGATATACCCACCACTTTACTGTCTCGCCGATCTCAAGAATAATGGCACTTGTGAAAACAGCAAATAAACCAACCGGCATATATCGTTTAATGTCCTCGTTCTTCATGAGCAGCAGCGTAAACCAAGGAAGAACGAATACACCCCATAAAATCAGTTGGTTATACATAAAGTGCCCCCTGTTAAATACTAACCACAGTATGCACTTCGTGTCTGGTAACCATTCCGGCGAAAATCGATTCCTCCGATTTCATCTGTTCCCGTTCAGAGCCCAAGCACGCAGCTATTCGATGAGAATGCCCGGCGATGAAAACCTTACCAGAAAATTTAATCGACATAACAAAAAACACACCTTCCGTTTGAGTTTAGCGGCTCAAAAAGTTAGTGTGCTTAAAAGTTCTCATGGAGCGGGTGAAGGGAATCGAACCCTCGCCTCAAGCTTGGGAAGCTGGCGTTCTACCATTGAACTACACCCGCAGTGAAAGTAATTATAGTACGTTTCGAGACGGATTTCAAGGGGGTGCCCCGCATTGGTGGACAGGTGCCGACATTTGGTACACTAAAGTTAGCATCGGTAAAAGGAGGAGCATCGGATGAAATACCGGAGATTGGGACGAACGGACCTGAAGGTATCGGTGATCGGCGTAGGAACGTGGCAATTCGGCGGCGAATGGGGCCTGACGTACACGCAAGCCGAAGCGGACGCCGTACTGCGCCGCTCGAAGGAGCTGGGGATCAACCTGATCGACACGGCGGAGTGCTACGGCGATCATCTGTCGGAGCGGCTCATCGGCGGCTTCCTAAAGAACGATCGGCGCGAGGATTGGGTACTGGCGACGAAGTTCGGCCATCATTTCAACGACTTATTCCAGCGGGATCAGCTGTGGTCCGCGGCGGACGTGAAGAAGCAGCTGGAGGATTCGCTGCGCGCCTTGCAGACCGACTACATCGACTTGTACCAGTTCCACTCGGGCTCCGACGAGGCGTTCGACAACGACGACCTGTGGACGATGCTCGATAAGGAAGTGCAAGCGGGCAAGATCCGCCACCTCGGCATCTCGATCGGCAGCAACGATAACCTGCATCAGACGGCCGCCGCGACGAAGGTCGGCGCTTCCGCGATACAGGTCGTGTACAATCGGCTCGACCGAGCGCCGGAAGCGCGCGTGTTCCCGTCTTGCGCCGAGCAAGACCTTGGCGTATTGGCGCGCGTCCCGCTCGCGAGCGGGTACTTGAGCGGCAAGTATAAGCCGGACGCGGCGTTCGGCGCGACCGACGTGCGCAGCCGTCATGATGCCGAGGAGCGGCGGACGAAGCTCGAAGAGG
>JAPSKX010000209.1 GCA_031181325.1 Paenibacillus sp. | reverse complement strand
GATTATCACCATGGGATATCGCCGGGGGTACGATTATTGCAAAAGAAGTAGGTGCAATAGCTACGAACTTTAAGGGATACGAATCTGATTTGTTATCTCAAAAATCGACCGTTCGCGCGACGCACGCGCGAACGGCCGCTCCCGCGGCTCACCCGCCGACGACTTCGTCCAACCGATTCCGCAGCTCGGCCAGCACGCGCCTTGTCGAGCTCCGTAGCGGTCATGCGGCGAAGCCGGTCGACATGCTTCGCCTCGGACCAGCCCGGCTCCCGGCCTTCATAATACTTCTGCGCTTGGCCGAAGAACAGGTGCGGGAACGTCAGCTCCGCGATCAGCGCCCGATATTGGTCTTTCGTCAGCGGATTCACCTCTTGATACGCCTTCAGCATCGTCAGCGTCCGCTCGAGGTCCCAGGCGAGGTCCCGCTTCATGACCTTGTTCAGCACCTTCCGCAAGTCGCGAATCGGCACGTCGACCGTGAGCGAGTCCATATCGTATACGTAGAAGCGACCGTCCTCGCCGATCGACGTATTGCCCGCGGCGAAATCTTGATGACACAGCGTCTTCGCCGCATGGGTTTGCTCCTTCCAGTCGCGGTAGCCGCTCCGATGCAGCGCGTCCAAAGCTTCGTCGCATTGCCGCAGCATCGCGTCGACTTGCGCAAGGTACAGCGCGTCGAACGCGTCAGGGCATGGCTTGCCCGCGACCTCCGCTTTCAAATCCGCCAGCCGCATCCGGCGATCCCGCATCGACGCCTCCCGTTCGTTCAACAGGTACGACGGATAGAAACCATCCGGCGCTTCGAAGCCCCGCGACGCGACATGGAACGTCGCGAGGCCACGCAGCATCGTCCGCAGCGATACGGTATTTCGGCGGCCGTCCGCGGATCGACTCGAACAATACATACCGTCCGCCCTCATGGGCGACCCAGCCGTTCCCGTCCGCCGTCCGATGCACGCGAGGCGTGCCGAGACCTCTCCCGCGCATATAGTCGATCGCGGCGATCATGAAGCGGATCGCCGCTTCGTCGAACGGGACCTTTTTCAACATCGCGTCTCCCGCGCTCGTCTCCACGGCCCACACCGCCTTCTTGCCCTTGTCGGACACGAGGCGGATCGACTTCGTCTCGAACGGGTAACGCGCCAGTACGCTGCGTACGGCCAGGTCCTGCCGCGACGGCACCGCCGGACGTCCCGTCGTCGACCGATCCACTCCCGCGTTCGCCTTCATGCGCTTCCCCTTCGACATCCTCTCTCCTCCTTCCCTATTCGAGCTTCTTGCGAACCCTCGCCCCGGCGTACAGCAGCTCCAGCCGTCTCGCGGCATGCTCGAAGCCATGATTTCGTTCGACGAACGCCCTCCCCGCCCGGCCGAGCCGCTCCGCTTCCTCCGGATGCCGGAACAGATGCAGAATCGCGTTCGCGAACGCTTCCGGATCGTCGTAGTCGTCGATGACGAGACCGTTGACGCCGTGCCGCACGATTTCCGCGTTGCCCCCGCGGTTCGTCGTCACGACGGGCAGTCCCGCGCCCATCGCCTCGTAATGCACCTGCGCCAACGGCTCTTGCCATTGCGAGCTGCATACGAACACGTCGCCGGCGAGGAACGTCTCCGGCAGCCGGTTCGGCGCGACGAAGCCCGTGAACCGAATCCGGTCTCCGAACGACTCCGCCGCTTCCCGCAGCCGTTCTCCGTATTCGTCCAGACTGTCGTCGGAAAACCACTTGCTCCCGACGATCAACAGCGCGGCGTCCGGAATCTCGCGACAGACGCGCTCCATCGCCCGAATCACCACGTCCGGGCCCTTCACCGCGCTCAGACGCCCGACGAACAGCACGACGCGCTTCCCTTCGAGTCCGTACGACTTCCGCAGCTCCGCGCGAACCGCTTGCGCCCGCTCCTCCCATACGGGAGTGTAGCGGCTTAGGTCGACGGCCGAATAGACGGTGCGCACCTTGCCCGCCGCCGTAGGGAACCGGTCGACGATCGTCTGCCCGATGTAATCGCTGATGCTCATGATTTTATCGAGCGCGCGAATCGTGAGCCGGCCCAATTCCTCGGTGATCTTCCCTTCCCGGAACATCTCGTTGTGGAGGCTGACGACGAATCGGCTCTCCGGCATCGCCGACTTATACATCAACACATGGCCCGGACGATTGAACACGTGCACGACGTCGTAGATCGTTCCCGCCTTGCGGACTTCTTCCAGCTCCGCAGCGACGTGATACGGGTACCGTTCCCGCGGTACGCGCACGTACTCGACGTTCTCCGCCGTCTTCTCCCGATCCGGCAGCGCCGGGTCCGAGATGCAATAGACGGTCACCCGATGTTTCTTCGCGAGATACGGCAGCACCCCGCCGATCAAGATTTGGATCGCCCCGCCGCGGATCGGCGGAACGGGCAGCCGTTCCGTGCAGATCAAAGCTAGGTTCATACGTTTACTGGCCAATGCTTCCCCCCCCCTTCCCGCTATCATTCTATTAGGGGGTGTACAAGGGGACACGGCGAATCTACGAAAACGCAAAAATGGACTGTCCCCCACATAAGGTAGGGGACAGCCCATCGGGCGGGACCCGAGCATCGGCGAATCGGGTTCGGTTATCTTGCGGAAAACTTGTAGGACGTCGTGTGCCGGTACGTCTCGCCGGGGCGCAACACCGGCGACGGGAAGTGCCGATGCTTCATCGCATTCGGAAAATATTGCGTCTCGAGACACAGCCCCGCTCGCTTGCCGTAGACGGCGCCGCCTTTGCCGACTTCGGAGCCGTCCAGGAAATTGCCGGAGTAGAACTGTACGCCCGGCTTCGTCGTGAACGCCTCCATCACGCGGCCCGTCGTCGGCTCGTACACTTCCGCGAATTTCTCGAGCTTCGCGCCGCTCACGTTAAGCACCCAGTTGTGATCGTAGCCGCCGCCGTTCGCGATCTGCTCGTCGCCGCTCGCGAAGCCCGGAGCGATGGCAGCGGGCTGACGGAAGTCCATCGGCGTGCCCGCCACGTCGCGGATTTCGCCCGTCGGCACGCACTCCGCGCTCACCGGCGTGAACTTGTCGGCGTCGATCGTAAGCACGTGGCCGCCGATGTCTCCCGCCGCGTGGCCGGCCAGGTTGAAGTACGCGTGATTGGTCAAGTTCACGATCGTGTCCTTGTCCGTCGTCGCTTCGTAGTCGAGAACGAGCTCGTTGTCGTCGGTCAGCGTATAGGTGACGGTCGCCGTCAACGTGCCCGGGTACCCTTCCTCCCCGTCCGGGCTCACGTACGTCAGGCGCAGCGCCTCGCCGCCGTTCGGCGCCGCGACGACGCTCGCGTCCCACAGCTTCTTGTCGAAGCCTTCGATGCCGCCGTGCAGCGTGTTGTTGCCGTCGTTCTTCGCGAGCTTATAGAGGGCGCCGTTCAGCTCGAACGCGGCGCCTTCGAGCCGGTTCGCGAAGCGCCCGATCAGCGCGCCGAAGTACGGCCCCTTGCGCAGGTACGGCTCCGCCGTCTCGTAACCGAGCGTGATGTCCGCGAGGTTGCCGTCGCGGTCCGGCGTCCGCAGCGCGACGATGATGCCGCCGAGGTCGGAGATGTCCGCGGTCATGCCCGCCGCGTTCGTCAGCGTAAACAGTTGAATCGGCTTGCCGTCCGGCATCCGGCCGAACGGCTTCGAGGTGATGCTCATCGTGGATTCGCTCCTTTAGATGTGGTTGCGGCGGGACCGCAATCGGGCGGGGCGTCGGCGGCTTTTAAGCGCGTTTTCGCGCTTAGCTCCCCGCACAGAGCGCCGCCCGCGGCTGCTAAGCGCGTTTTCGGCGCTTACTTCCCCGCGGGGGGCGCCTCCATGACGCCGCTTTCCTACGCGGCTGCCCGATCCGGTCCGCCGCAGCGTTTCGTCTGTCCTTATCTTATCGGAAACGCGCGCCGGCCACCAACAAAATTTCGCGTCCGGGATCGCCCGGCGCTACGGCAGCCACCGCTCGAAGAACGCGTCGAGCGGCTCCCCGCGCTCCGACTCGGCCGCCTCGACGAACGATTCCGTCGTAACGACGCCGCCCCGGAACCGCTCGTAGTACGCCTTCAAGAAGCGCCCGAAGCCGTCCTCGCCGAGCTCGCCGCGCAGCGCGTGCAACAAGAGCGCGCCCTTGCGGTAGTTGCCGTTCCAATACGCCGACCAGCTGTCGTACGCCCGGACGTCCCCGATCGCCGCGCCCTTCCGCAGCGTCCGGAGCCGCTCCGCGTATACCGCGTCCAGCCGGTCGCCGAGCAGATAGACGTCCGTCATGTACGTCGCGAATCCCTCGTCCAACCACGGCTCCCGCACCTGATCGTTGCCGACCGCATTGTAGAACCACTGATGCGCCACCTCGTGCACGACCGTCTCGACGCCGTCGGGGTCGTCGAGCCGATCCCCGCGCACGAAGGCGAGACCGGGGTACTCCATGCCGGTGACGAACATCTCGTTTTCGAAAATGTCCATCTCCCCATACGGATACGCCCCCACCCAATCTTCCAGCAGGTCCGTCATGCCTGCGGCCGCCTCTGCGGCGGCGGAAGCCCGTACCTCCGAGGCGTCGCGGTAGTAGACGTTAACCCGAACGCCGCTGGCCGTCTCGACGCCGACCGACCGATGGCTCGAGGCGCCGAGCGCGAAGGCGAAGTCGCGGGCGCGCGGCGCGTCGATCGACGTCGTGACGAAATCGCCGCCCTCCGGCGACGAAAGCGCGGGCGTCTCGTCGCCCGTCGCGACGACCGTAAATTCGCGCGGCGCCGTCACCCGCACGCGGTAGTCCGCGACCCCCGAGAAGAACGGGTCGCCGACAGGCTCGTACGCGTAATCGCGCCATTCGCCGTCGAAGACGGCGAGAATCGGCAGCGCGTTGCCGAACCAATACGCGTCGCGATCGAAGCCGAAGCGGTGGCGGACGTCCGGCAGCGTCGCGTCCCACGCGAGCTCGATGCGCCGCCATTCGCCCGGCGCCCACGGCTCCGGCAGCGCGACGACGAGCGTCGAGCCGCGCCGCTCGACTGCTGCAGGAACGCCGTCGACCGACGCGAACCGCGCCTCGAGCCGCCCGTCGAGGCCGTCCGTTCCCGACGGGTACGCCCGCTTGCGATGCTCCGGCAGCACCGGGTTATGCTCGCGAATCGCCTCGGCATGGAAAGCGTTCAGATACGCGGTCAGACGCGCCTCGGACGTCGCGACGCCGGCCTCGTTGCGCGCCATGACGGCGGTGACGCCTTCGAGATGGCGCGACGCCGGATCGAACGTCAGCTCGACCTCGTACGTCGTCCGCTCCGGGGGCTCCGGCTCCGGCGGCGGCTCCGGCACCGGCGCGGCAGCGTCCGTAAGCGGATCTTCGGCGTAAGGGGGCGGCGCTTCGGGAAGAGTCGGCTCTACGCCGGGGGCGTCAGCTTCGCTAGGAACGGTCGTCCCGGCGCCCGCCGAAGCCGCTTCCTCGCCCGCCGACGCGTCCGAGCAGCCCGCCGCCGTCGCCGCGAGCGCCAGCCCGAGCGCCGCCGTCCATGCGAGCCGCCGCCTCATCCGCCCCACGCCTTCCGCGCGAGCAGCTGGATGCCTTCGATGCCGACGACCGCGATCAGCGCGAAGTATGCGCCGGTCAGCGCCGCGAAGCCGTACGCGAACAAGAACAGCGCCCCGTCCCGCAGCATGTACCCGAGCGCGACGAACGCGATGACGTAGGCCGGCAGCGAATTGGAGAACGGAATCGGCAGCGGCAGCATGAGCAGCACCGCGCAGACGAGCGCGAGCAGCGCATGCCCCTTCAGCGCTCCGCGCGACGACGCCAGCGCGGGCAGCCGCCGCGGCTTCGACCAGCGCTCGAGCCGCCGGAACACGGCCGCGCCGCCGCGAAACAAGAGCGACACGCCCTTGCGCGGCAGCGCATAGCGCCGAATCCAACCCGGCATCGGGATGTCCTGTCCGATCAGCAGGCCGATCGCGACGAGCGCCAGCACGAAGCCGAACGGCGTGCTGACGCCAGGCAGCGCGATCGGCTGCAGGAACGGCACCGACAGCACCAAGAAGACGAAGAACGGCCCGTTCTCCCGCAGCGCCGACAGCAGTTCGTCGACCCGGAGCCGCTCCCGCATCAGCCCGCGGTGCATCTCCTCGAGAAGGTCCGATATGTTGCGTTCCGCCAAAATCAGATCACCTTCCCTTCCAGACGAAGCCATCGATACAACAGCATGCCGGCCGCCGCGCACAGCAGCGCGCTGACGCCGAGCAGCGCATAGCCGGCATCGTAGCCGAACGCGTCTACGGCGGCGCCGATCAAGAAGTTCCCGGCGATGCCGAGAATGCCGATCGCCGTCACCGTGAACGTAATCGCGGCGTCCGTGCCGTGCGGATATCGCTTCGAGAGGAACGCCATAATCGTCGGGTACACCGGGCCGATCCCCGCGCCGGCGAGCGCGAGCAGCCATGCCCCCGGTTCCCCGAGCCACAGGCCGACGCACGTGCACACGCCGGAAAACCCGGCGAACACGACGACCGAGCGGACGAAGCCGAACTTGTCCGTGAGCGGGCCGAACACGAGTCGGGAGACCGTAAAGCAAAGGAAGAACGCCGACAAGAGGCCGGAGGCGCGCACCGTATCCCAGCCGTACGACTTCTCGAGATAATTGACGAGCCAGCCCCCGACGCCGAGCTCCGCCGTCACGCCGCAAGCGAGCAAGACGACGACGCACCATGCGACCTTGTCGCGCGCGAAGCTGCGCCAAGTCGTCTTCTCCTGCACCTCCGCGCTGGCGCTCTCCTTCGGAAACTTCGCGAGCAGCGCCGGCAGCATCGGAAGCGCGCAGGTCAGCAGCAGCACCGTGTACATCCCCCGCCAGCCGAGCTCGCCGCCGCCGAGCGATACGCCCATGATCGCGGTCGCGGCGAGCGGCGCCCCCGTCGAGCTGAGGCCGTAGAAGAAGTGCGACAGGTTCATCATGAACCCCGTGTTTTTCGTAAACAAGCGGGCGCTGAGCACCGCGAGCGCGATCTCCAGGAGCCCGTTCCATACGTAGAAAAAGAAAAACGCCCCCGCGAACGGGACGAAGCCTTGCGCGGAGCCGATCAGCCAGCCGGACGCGGCCATAAAGCCGAAGGTAAGCAGACACGCGGTCCGAAGGCCGATCTTCTGCACGATGCCGCCCGCGAACGAGCACGCGAGCAGGAAGCCTAGCGAGTTGAAGGCGAGCAGCAAGCCGAGCTGCCACTCTTCGAGCCGGAAATCCGCTTGCATGCGGGGCAGCGCGGGGCCTTTCATATTTTCCGAAATGCCGAAGATCAAGTAGCCGACGAACACGACGGCGAGCAGCAAATAATAGTTTCTTGTCTGCGCGGGCGATGGTTGTAGACGTTGCAGAACGATTCCCCATTCCTGAAATTCTTTACAGATCTACTATATAAGAAAAGGAGGCGTTCGTCACATCGCAGCGACTTAAAAAGTTAGAAAATTATGAATATTCATAGGGATGTGTTATGATACATAGGAGATCTTCCCTTCGGTCTTAGAGGGGAGGTCGCCCGACATGGACGATCGCAAACGTCTGCAGCATCTGCAGAAGCGTGCGCTGGAGCTGAC
>JAPSKX010000208.1 GCA_031181325.1 Paenibacillus sp. | reverse complement strand
CGGCAGAATAGTCGGAGTCGCTCCGACTACAGGCCGCGCCGGGGCCTGGAATGGCAAAATAGTCGGAGTCGCTCCGACTACAGTTGCCTAGACCCCGCCGTAGATCTTGCGGCGCACGTCGACGTCGACCTCGCTCGGGGGGCCGTCGAAGACGACGCGGCCGTCGCGAAGGCCGACGATTCGATCGCAGTACGCAAGCGCGAGCTCGACGTCGTGCAGGTTGACGATCGTCACGCGCCGCGCGTCCTCTCGATGGATGCGAGCGAGCAGCTCGAGGATCCCGCGGGCGGTAACGGGGTCGAGGCTCGAGACGGGCTCGTCCGCGAGCAGTACGGCGGGCCGCTGCACGAGCGCCCGGGCGATCGCGACGCGCTGGCGTTGGCCGCCGCTGAGCTGCTCGACGCGCCGCGACCCGAAGCCGGCGAGCTCGACCGCCTCCAGCGCCTTCAGCGCCGCAGCCCGTTCGCGGGCGTCGAAGAAGCCGATCGCGTTGCGCCAAGCCGGCCGCTGTCCGATCGTGCCGAGCAGCACATTCGTCAGCGCCGTGGTCCGCGGCACGAGGCCGAATTGCTGGAACACCATGCCGATACCGGCGCGACGCTCCCGGAGCGCCTTCGCGCCGAGGCGGGTCAAATCCCGGCCGTCGATTTCGACGGAGCCCGAGGCGGGGGTTACGAGCGCGTTGATGCAGCGAACGAGCGTCGACTTGCCGGCGCCGCTGCGTCCGAGAACGCCCGTCATTTCGCCCGGGCGGAACGTCAGCGATACGTCGCGCAGCGCGGGAAGGGCACCGGCGGAATCGTATTCGACGGTCACTCGATGGAGCCGGACGGGCATGACATCTCCGCCTTTCTTACATCATTTTTTTGCGAGCCCAAGCGCTGAGGGCATCGGCGCCGATGACGAGCGCCATGATCACGATGACGTCCACCGTCACTTGCGCGTATTTAAAAATCTTAAAATGCATGAACAGCTGCTGCCCGATTCCGCCGGCGCCGATGAAGCCCAGGATGAGCGACGTCCGGATCGCGACCTCGAATCGATAGAAATACTGCGAGACGACGTTCGGAGCGATCTGCGGAAGGATCCCGTACAGCGCCTCCATGGCGCGCGTCGCGCCAACCGCTCGGAGAGCTTCCTGGGGCGCGGGATCGGACGCTTCGACGAGCTCCGAGATCAGCTTTCCGAGGACGCCGATATTGTGGAGCAGAATCGCAAGCACGGCGGGGAACGGTCCGAGTCCGACGGCGACGACGAAGAGCAGGCCGAAGACGATCTCCGGGACGGAACGGAGGAAGCTGAGGAACGCGCGAACGGCGCTCCTCAGCCAAGGCGTCGTCACGTTGCCGGCCGCAAGGAAGCTAAGCGGCAAGGCGACGAGCAGGGCGAGGAAGGTGGAGACGAAGGCGATCGCCAGCGTGTCGACGGACAAGCGCAGGGCTTCGTCGAGCACGCTCCAATCGGGCGGCAGCCAATCGTTGCGGAGGAAGACGACGATGTTGGCCGCCGCGGCGAACTTCGAAACATCCAGACCGAGCCCGATCCAACCGAAGGTCAGGAGCGCCGCCAGCGTAAGGACGAGAGCGACCGTACTCTTCTTAAGCCAAAGCATACTGCGTAGCCTCCGTTATTCGAGGCGGCCCTCTTTTTCCGCGACGACGCGAATGGACTCGTAATCCTCGTTGCTGGTCGGCGCGAAGCCGGAGATGCCGAAGCCGGCAAGAATCGATTCATCGGTAATCGAGACGAAGGTGTCCTGAAGCTTCTTGATCAGCGCCGCATCCGTCCCCTTCTTTACGGCCCATGGATATTGATACAGCTCCTCGGACTGCCAGATGATCTTGAATTGATTGCCGTCGATCGTGCCCTGCTCGACGAGATTGTCGTAGATCGCGCTGTCGATCGCGCCTGCATCGACATCCTTGTTCTGGACGGCAAGGGCGGTGATGTCATGGGAACCGGTGTAACGCACTTCCTTCAGCTTCGATTCGGTTTCGGAGACGAGCACGCCTCGCGCTTTCAATTCCACGCCCGGTACGAGCGCGCCGGAGGTGCTGCTCGGGTCGCCGAACGCGAAGGTGACCGCGCCCGGATCGGCGAACAGCTCGTCCAAGTTGTTCCAAGGATTGTCTTTATGCGTAATAATGTAGGAATAGTACAGAGGCTTTCCTTTCACCAATTGCACGACGATCGCTTCCGCGCCGCTCTTCTGGTGAGCCACGACATACGTCAGCGGCCCGAAGAACGCCATGTCCACATGTCCGAAGTTCATCGCCTCGACGACGCCGTTGTAGTCGGGGTAGTCCGCGATATCGACTTCGCGGTCGAGCGACTCGGCGAGAATCGTCTGCAGCTTCTCCATCGCATCGCCGAGCTGACCCTCGGTTTGCACCGGGATGACGGCGATTTTGAACGGCTCGTCCGCATTCGCGCCCGACCCTGCGCATCCGGACAGCGCTCCGAACGCTAACGTCAACGCGACAGCGGGCACCCATAGTTTGGAAAACTTCAACATTACGTTTCTCTCCGTCTCCTAAATAATATCCTTGCGTTCATGACCCCGTTGAAAAGTTTTCAACGAATACTGTAACAAACGCCCTTCGCACTTGTAAAGCTGCGAAGGGCGATTTCATTCGGCCCGATAGAGGGCTTTCGCGTTATCGAGGAAGAGACGGACCAATGGATCCTGCGCTCGGGACGCCTCGAAGGCGGCGTAGAAGTTTCGGTCGGTCGGCAGCTCGGCGATCGCCTCGAGCGCGCGCGGCAGCGACAGCGCCCAACGGGAGACGACCGTAACGCCGACGCCGGCTTCGGCGAGCGCCATGGCGGATTCCGTCGACGAGGATACGGCGGCTACGGTCAACGAGGAGATCGGAATGCCGAGCTCCTCGAGGGCGCGCTCGAGCGCTTGCCGCGTACCCGAGCCTTCTTCTCGCAGAACGAACGGCGCATCGGTCCAGGAGGGGGCGGAAGAAGCCGCTTTCCCGCTCGGACCGGACGGATCCGGCGCGGCGAAGTCGGCGTTCGCGGCGGCGACGACGACGAGCGAATCGGGGGCGACGGGTTCGAATCGGAGCCCGGGCGAAGGACGACGGACGCCGACGAACGCGACGTCGAGCTGACGCTGTTCGAGTCGCGTCAGCACCGCGTCCGAGCCGTCTTCTACGATCGATAGCTCGACGTGCGGGTAGCGCTCGAGGAGCCGCTTCGCCAGCGCGGGCAACAAATACGACGCCGGGACGGTGGAGGCGCCGATTCGCAGCTTGCCGGACGGGACGCCGGCCCGGGCGCGGCATTCGGCCGCCAGCGCGTCCCACTCGGCCAGTATGGCTTTGCCCCGCTCGTAGACGAGCTTGCCGGCCGCGGTCGGCTCCACGCCGCCGTTCCGATGGAACAGCGAAGTTCCGAGCTCGTCTTCGAGCGACTTGATCTGTTTACTAAGGGCGGACGTCGTCAGGCCGAGCGCGCCGGCGGCTTCGGTGAAGCTGCGGCGATCCACGATCAGGACGAACGATTGCAATCTCTTCAGCTGCATGGAAGATGCGCACTCCTTTTTTCGAACAAGGTTCCTAGGCATAGTATACAACGTCGGGCAAGAGACTTCGACGGGACGGGAGCGATCGGACCGAGGAGGAGCACGAGGGAGGAAGATTTTCTGATTTCGGGCGGCGTTCGCGCATGAAATACGGCATGACAGCAAAAAATACCAGTCGTGTACCGATTCGGAGGGAGTGCCATGGCGAGAGCGGTAGACCGGCGGACGAACCGCCGCAACATCGCGGAAATCAGTATGTTCGGCACGACGCAATTGCATTACCGCCATCCATGGGTCGTCGCATGGTGGTCGGCGGCGTTTCCCGGGACGGGGCATTTGCTGCTTCAAAAATATACGCGCGGCTTCTTGCTGTTCATTTGGGAAATGTTCGTCAATACGAAATCGCAGCTCAACATGGCCATGGTGTACTCATTCAACGGCCAGATCGACCAAGCCAAGGCGGTGCTCGATCTGCGGTGGATGGCGTTATACGCGCCTGTGTATTTGTTTACGATCTACGACAGCTATCGAACGTGCGTGGATATGAATAAGTTTACGATGCTGGCGAAGCACGAGGACGCGCCGATCAAGAGCTTTTGCCTCGGTCCGTTCGAGATCAATTATTTGGACAAGCGCAAACCTTGGATCGCGTTCGTCTGGTCGCTGCTCGCGCCGGGGATGGGGTATTTATACGCGCATCGGATCGTGAACGCGCTGTTCGCTACCGTGACATGGATCGTATTCGTGTATTTTTCCAAGCTTTACGTCGTAATGTATCACTCGCTAATGGGTCAGATCGAGCTGGCGCTCGCGGCGATCGATTGGGAATGGTTCATGTACATTCCTTCGATTTATTGTTTCACCGCTTACGACGCGTACGTAAGCACGGTAGAGTCCAATAAGCTGTTCGAGGCAGAGTTGAAGCAATATTTCCGGAGCGATTACGGCTCGACCGACGCGCTTCCAAGACTTACGCCGAAGGAAAGTTGAGGGGAATCCGGGTGCACGTCATTGCTTCCTTCCATTATTCCACGTATATCGAAATCGCGCTCGCCGAGCTCGAGCAGCAGGGCATCGATCGACGCCGGTTGATCGCCGTACCGCTCGACAGCCGGCCTTCCGGGCGAGCCATGTTCGACACGCTTCATCGTTCGGACGGCGGGTCGCTCTTGGACGCAGGGATGGCGCTCGGCGCCGCCGTCTCCGTCGTAACCGCCTCGCTCGGCATGACGCTTGCTTGGGGACCGGTATATTGGGGGCTGATCGGCGCCGCCGGGGGCTTCGCGGTCGGGTTCGCGATCGACTTGACGTTGAGCCGACGGCGCAGGCGCAGGAACGCGCGGAAGAAAGGCGCCGAAGTCGTCGTCGTTGTCGATTGCGAGCCGACCGAAGCCGACCGCGTCACCGAGACGCTATGGCGGCATCAGGCGCTGGGCGTCGCCGTCGTGTCCTAAGCACAGCGCCTTATCTCTTATGATGAAGGAGGATATCGCTTGAACCGAAGAGCTCGTCCCCTGTTGGCCGTCGTCGTGCCATGCTACAACGAAGAGGATGTGCTGCCGGAGACGATTCGCCGCATCCGGCAGCAGCTCGATCGATTGATCGATCGCGGCGGCATTGCGCCGGAGAGTTATATGCTGTTCGTCGACGACGGCAGCAAAGACAATACCTGGCCGATCATCGCCGCATACCACGAGCGAGACGCGTCCGTACGAGGCCTGAAGCTCGCCTGTAATGTCGGACATCAGCACGCGCTGCTGTCCGGCCTGCTTCATGCGAAGGAGGACGCGGATTGCGCGATTTCCATCGACGCGGACTTGCAAGACGACGTCGAGGCGTTCGGCGAATTCGTAGAGGCGTATCGCGAAGGCAACGATATCGTATACGGCGTTCGCGCCGCTCGGAGGGAGGACACGTGGTTCAAACGGGAGTCCGCGTTGTTCTTCTATCGCCTGATGCGCACAATGGGCACGCCCGTCATCCCCAACCATGCCGACTACCGGCTAATGAGCGCGAAGGCGCTTGCGCAGCTTGCCTGTTATCGGGAGTCGAACCTGTTTCTCCGAGGCCTCATCCCTCAGCTCGGATTGCGTTCGTCGATCGTGACGTACGATCGCCGCGCGAGGTTCGCAGGCGAGTCGAAGTATCCGCTCCGCAAGATGATATCGTTCGCTTGGAACGGCATTACGTCGCTGAGCGTCGCGCCGATCCGGCTCGTGATGGGCGCCGGGTTCGCGGTGTTCGCGTTCGCGCTTGCGGCAGGAGCTTACGCGCTGTACGCGTATGGGCGCGGCGCGACCGTGCCGGGCTGGACGTCCATGATGCTGACGGCCTGGCTGCTCGGCGGCGTCCAATTGATCAGCCTCGGGATCGTTGGGGAATACGTCGGGAAAGTGTATAAGGAGACGAAGCGAAGACCGCCGTATTTTATCGAAGAATCGGCGGCGACCCCGGCGGAGGACCGGCTTCGGCAGCGTCCGACGGCGGCGGCGCATCCGGAGGAGCGGGCGGCCGCCGAAGCGCTGCAATGAGAAAAAACGGTAGAACCCGTCCCCGCGTTCGGCTACAATGGTAGCAGACGACTGGGAATCGCGGGGGGTTGGAACATGTTTTATTCGATACGAATCGACAAGAAGGTAGTATGGGCCCTATTGGGCGTTTATACTGCCTTTTTGCTTTATATGATGTTAGTAGGATTCGGACGAACGGCGCCGGGCGCGGGAACGCTGGAGTATCGCTGGAATCTCGTCCCGTTCGATACGATCCATCGGTACGTCTATCATTCGAATGCCTTCGCGACCGGCACGTGGGCGATCAATCTGTTCGGCAACATCGGCGTCTTTATCCCGTACGGACTTCTGCTTCCCGCCTTATCGAAGAGATGTCGATCGCTGCTCGGTATGCTGTTCGCGTTCTTGCCGGGCTTATTCGTCGCCGAGCTGCTGCAGCTCGTGCTGCGCGTCGGCAGCTTCGATGTGGACGACTTCATTCTGAACGCGGCAGGCGCTTGCTGCGGATATGCGGCATACGTATGGATACGGCGGTTCAGCAGGAAATCGATCGGCTAGAAGGGGGCTGCGAAGATGACGAACGACGCGGGTATTCCTCGTTTCATTCCGTTGGGCGAACAGGCCGTCATCGTATCGTTCGGAGACAAGCCCGAACCGGAGACGCAGCGCAGCGTCGCTAGGCTATCCCGCGATATCGAGTCGTCGCCGTTCCCTGGGTTCATCGAGCTGGTCCCAACCTATACGACTGTATGCATATATTATGACGTTACCGCAGCGTTCGAAGCCGGCTTTGCCGATCCGGGCGATCCACGTTCCATGTACGAGGCCGTGTGCGAGTGGCTCGGGAGGCGGATCGACGCAATGATCCGCGCGGACGCCGGACGGGCGGAGGCCGGGAAACACTTGCGCATCGCGGTATGTTACTGCGAAGCGTGCGGACCGGATCTCCCGGCGCTGGCGGCGAACGGCGGCATGAGGCCGGAGGCGGCTGCGGCGCTGCATGCATCGGCGCTGTACACCGTATCCATGATCGGATTTCTGCCGGGTTTCCCTTATCTGAGCGGACTGCCGGAGGCGCTGTCCGCCCCGCGGCTCGATACGCCGCGCGCGCTCGTGCCGCCGGGCAGCGTCGCCCTAGCGGGCCTCCATACCGGCATTTATCCGGCCGCGAGTCCGGGGGGATGGCGCTTGATCGGGCGAACCGCTCTATCGCTGTTCGACGCGAGTCGGTCGCCCCCGAGCTTGCTTGCGGCCGGCGATACGGTGACATTCGAACCGATCGCGCATGAGGAGCTGGCAAGCGCGTTAGCGACGGGAGGTTTGCCGACATGACGCTGCTTGTACATCAACCTGGGTTATGGACGACGGTGCAGGATGTCGGCCGGTTCGGATGGCAGCGGTACGGCGTTCCCGTCGGCGGCCCGATGGACGCGGCGTCGCATGAAATCGCGAATGCGTTGGTCGGCAACGGCAAGGAAGCGGCCGCGCTGGAGCTGACGGTATCGGGCGGCGTCTTCGAAGCGGCGGAAGATCTCGCGATCGC
>JAPSKX010000207.1 GCA_031181325.1 Paenibacillus sp. | reverse complement strand
GCAGCGTCTACGCGCGCTTCGCAGATTCTGGGTGCTTTACTTGATGATGCTGCCGATGATCGTCTTCTTTATCCTGAACAACTACCTGCCGATGTTCGGGATTATCGTGGCGTTCAAGAATTACAATCTCCAGGACGGGTTTCTGGGCAGTCCTTGGATCGGGTTCAAGAACTTCGAGTATTTGTTTAAGACGAGAGACGCATGGATCATAACGCGCAACACGATGCTGTACAACACGGCGTTCATCGTATTGAATTTAGTCGTTCCGATCGTCTTCGCCTTGATGCTGAACGAGCTGCGGAACCGTTTTTTCTCGAAAACGTACCAGACGTTCTTGTTCCTGCCGTACTTCCTGTCTCCGGTCGTGCTCAGCTACGTCGTATTCGCGTTCCTCGGCGACTTCGGCTTCGTCAACTCGACCTTGCTGCCGATGCTGGGGCTCGAGACGATCTCCTTCTACTTCGAGACGAAATGGTGGCCTTACCTGATTCCGCTCGTCAATACGTGGAAGTGGATTCCTTACTACACCGTGATTTATATGGCGGCTATGCTGTCGATCGACGAAGAGTATTACGAGGCTGCCAGAATCGACGGAGCGGGGAAATGGAAACAGATCCGGAGCATTACGCTGCCGCTGATCGTGCCGATCATGACGATCATGACGCTGCTGCAAATCGGCCGGGTCATGTTCGCGGACTTCGGGCTGTTCTATCTGCTGCCTCGCGAATCGGGCATGCTGTTCGAAGTCACGAACGTGCTCGACACGTACGTGTACCGTACCTTCCTGGCCTTCGGAGACGTTGGATTATCGTCGGCGGCCAACTTCTATCAAGCGATCGTCGGCTTCTTCCTGGTCTTCCTTTCGAACTGGGTCGTCCGCCGCATCGATAAAGACAACGCGCTTTTTTAGCCATACGGAGAGGTGAGCAGGTTATGGAAACGGCAGCCCGGACGTCCCGGATTCGGATTTCCCAAATCGTACTCAATGCTTTCTTTATCTTCTATTGCCTGGCATGCGTCCTGCCGGTCATTCTGATCGTCGCGATCTCGTTCTCGTCCGAGACGGATATTATTCGCGACGGGTATAAGTTCATTCCGGCCAACTTTAGTTTAGAAGCCTATAAGTTTCTCTTCATCGATTGGATGGCGATCGTTCGGGCGTACGGGGTGCAGCTCTTCGTCATCCTCGTCGGTACGTCGCTGAGCGTGTTGATGATGGCGTGCTACGCGTATCCGCTGTCCAGACCCGATCTTCCGCATAAAGGCGTCTTCGCGTTCTTCGCGATCTTCACGATGCTGTTCAACGGCGGTCTCATTCCGTGGTATATGGTATACGTCAATCTGCTTCAGCTGAAGGATACGCTCTGGGCGCTGATCATGCCCTTCTTGGGCTCGGCGTTCTGGATTCTCGTCATGCGAACCTTCTTCCAGACGTCCGTGCCGGGGCCGGTCATCGAGTCGGCGCGGATCGACGGCGCCGGCGAAGTCCGAACGTTCGCGAGCATCGTCCTTCCGCTCTCGACGCCCGTGCTCGCGAGCGTCGCCTTGTTCCAGACGCTGCAGTATTGGAACGACTTCTTCCTGCCGATGGTGTTCATCGTCGAGCAGGAGAAATACACGGTACAGTATTTAATGTATAAGGCGCTTCAGAACATTCAGTTTATCGCGCAAAATCCGACGATCGCGGCGGAGATCACCCGAAGCGGCGGAGTCATTTCGCTGCCGAGCGAGACGGTACGTATGGCCATGGGCGTCATGGGAATCGGCCCGGTCGTGTTCGCGTATCCGTTCTTTCAACGGTATTTCGTGAAGGGGTTGACGCTGGGCGCCGTGAAGGGCTAAAGCGTCGGGCCATGCGAAAATCGGCTACTTCCGGACCTTCGTTCGGATTAGTATATAGTTGATGAACAGGGAGGTTATCGAAATCATGATGAAAGCGAGAAAGGGTCTTTATCTTGGCGTCGCCCTCATGCTTGCCGTCTCGATTGCGCTGGCAGGCTGCAGCGGCGGGGGGGCGACGGAGCCTGCGGCTTCCTCCGGGAACGCGGAGGAACCCGCGACCGCGCCGAAGGAGAACAAGCCCGCGGAGGAGAAGCCCGCGGACGACGCCGGCAAGGCGCCCGCGCTGGCGCCGTACGAGCTCGTCGTCGTGTTCCCGAGCGCTCCGCAGGCGGACGAGAAGATGGTGGAGGAAGCGATCAATGCGCATCTGAAGGAGAAGATCAACGCGACCGTCGATCTCCGTCCGATCGATTGGGGACCTTGGAACGATCAGCGGAACCTGATGATCGGATCGAAGGAGAAGGTCGACATCTACTTCACGGCGCAATGGACGAACCACGCGGTGAACGTGGCGAAGGGCGCGTTCCTCGATCTGGGCGACTTGCTGAAGAGCCATGGCCAAGGCATTCTAGAGACGCTGGATCCGGCCTTCCTCGACGGTTCGAAGATCAACGGCAAAAACTACGGCATCCCGACGAACAAGGAATTGGCGGCGCAAGGCGGCTTGTTGTACCGTACGGATATCGCCGAGCAGTTAGGCCTCGATATGTCGTCCGTCAAATCGACGGCCGACCTCGAGCCGATCTTCAAGAAGGTCGCGGAAGAAACCGATATGACGCCGATCTTCCTCCGGGAAGGCGAGAACTTCGTTACGCACTATATGTCCAACCTGGATTTCCTCGGCAACACCGACGTGGACGGCGTCATCTTGAAGGACGGCGCGGAGACGGTCGTGAAATCCAAGCTGGAAGTGGATCGTTACAAAGAGCTTCTCGACATCACGCGCGACTTCTTTCTGAAAAAGTACATCAATCAGGACGCCGCGACGACGCAGCTGTCGGGGACGGATGCCTTGAAGTCCGGCAAGTATTTCTCCATCCCGGTATCGCTGAAGCCGGGCAAGGACAAGGAGACGGAGCCGGCGGCAGGCCTCCAAGGCAAGCTCGGGCAGATCGCCCTTAACGAAGCGACGGTGTCCACGGGCGAGACGGCGGGCGCGATGCTGGCGATCTCGACGACGTCGGCCGATCCGGAACGGGCGATGATGTTCATCGATCTGCTCCACACCGACAAGGAGCTGGTCAACCTGCTCGTCTTCGGCATCGAAGGCACGCATTATACCCGGAACGGCGACATCATCAGCGCGACGGGGAGCACGGGGAACTATACTCCGAATATCGCGTGGGAGTTCGGCAATCAGTTCCTGAACTACGTCTGGCATACGGAAGCGCCGGATAAGTGGGCGCAATTCAAGACGTTCAACGAAGGCGCCAAGCTGTCCCCGGCCCTCGGCTTTACGTTCGACGCCGAGCCGATCAAGACGGAAGCGGCGGCGCTGCTCAACGTGAAGCGCAGCTTCGACGCGGCGCTCGAGACGGGCTCCGTGGACCCGGAGAAGACGCTTCCGCAATACATGGAAGCGATGAAGGCGGCCGGTCTCGACAAGGCGATTCAAGTCAAACAAGAGCAGCTGGACGCTTTCCTGAAGACGAAGTAACCGGAAGGCCCGTCCGAGCGGATCGCGATGCGATCGCGGCGGGCGAGCGGCGGCGCAGGGCGAATATACGCGAAGAGGCCGCCCCCGGACCGAACGGACCGGAGGCGGCCTCTTCGCGTTCATGCCCGAAACCGAACCAATACAGGTTACGCGGGATCGTGAATCGTGCCCATAAATAGGATCGTATCCGTCCGGGCGTCGTGAATGACGAACAGGAACGGGCGGTCGACGACGAGGTCGAACGTCTTCGACGGCGCGGATGCGACTTCCATCGTGACGCCGGTGACGGCGGCGGCGACGGTCCCTTGCTCCGCGACGTCTACGTAGGTTTTCTGCTTCACTTCGGAAATATAGACGTTCTCCGGGAGGTCGATCATGGCTTTGAAGTCGGCGTTGTCCGGGTCGAACGCTCGCTCCATGCCGAGCGCTTGGAGCGGCTCGTTCAGCGACGTCTCGTATTCGACGCGGAACTTCGGCAGGCCGAAGCGGCCGCTCGCCTCCTCGAAGGAAGCCGTCCATCGCTTCCAAGTTTCCGGGGTAAGGCGGTCGACGAGACTCGAGACGTCGGTTCCTTCGTCGGGCGCGAATACGTACATGCCGAGCTGTCCGCCGAGGTACGGCAGTCGCACGGCTTCGAAGCCGTCGCCGTCCGCGTAGCGCAGCTTGCCGTGGCGGAACATCGTCGGCACCGTCTTCGCGCTTCCGCTCTCCAGACGGAACGGATGCGGCGCGGTCGCGTCCTCGGCGAACGGCGTCGCCCAGCTCGCGTCGAAGTAGATGGCGTTCAGAAGCAGCAGGATCGCGTTGTCGGACAATGGCTCCTCGAGCAGCCGTTCGATCTTGCCCTCCGTGCGGTCGGATACCCAGCCGTTGATGCGGGCGACGGCTTCCGCCGTCTGCAGGTCGACGTCGGTCGTCTCCGCGTCGTAGTGCGTTCGATTCGCCTCGAGGAACGGCTCGAGGAACGCCTTGCCCTCGTCCGCCCAGAGCGAATTGGCGATGTCGAGGCGGACGCCCTCGCCGCTGTGCCGCAGAATATCGGCCAACGCTTGCAGGCTTCGGTTCATATCCTCCATGTCGATCCCGTTCATTCGCAGCGCTTGCTTCATGCCGTCCTGCGTCTCGCCCGACGCGCCGTTCATCGTCATGGCGAGGGCGAACGTCGCGCTGACGGGGGACAAGAACACATTATTGCCCGCCTCCTCCCGATCCGCGACCGCGCGGAACAGCTCGAACGAGAAGGCGTTGTTCCCGTCGGTCACGCGCGAGTCGACGTCGCCGGGAGCGAAGGTCGGCTCGCTCTTCGGCTTCGCGGTTCGATCGTCGCCGGCTGCGCCGGTCGGTTCGGTCGTCTTCGGCTCGATCGTCTGCTTCGTCGGCACTCCCGCGCCTAGCGTCGCCGATCCAGTTTCTTCCGCCGCTTGCCGCGCTCCGCAGCCGCCGAGCAGTCCGAGCAGCAAACCGCAGGCGAGCAAGATCGTAGTCCATCGTTTCATTCGTTCATCCCTCCGTACATGCTTTCCCTAACGGACGCTCGTAAGGGACGGAAGGTTTCATTTTCCGGGAAATTCCTGTTCGCCTGCGGGCTTGACCTTACAACTCGATTTGCACGGTTTCGCCGTTCGCGCTCTCGATGTCCACCAGCAATAAGCCCGGATGCTTCTTGCGTACCCGGTGCAGCTCGCGCGCCCATCTTCGCAGCTCCCGCCCGTCGATCCCTTTCACAGGATCTCGGTCGCGGAATACTTTGGCGCAGACCGTCGCCGTTACGGCGTTGACGACGAGCCGAGTCGGCAATGTCAGTCGGTACCGATGCCCGCCGGACTCCTGAATCCGTATACGCATCGCGTTCACCTACTCCACTACGATTTCGACGAGATCGCCGTCCTTGCTCTCCACCTCCACCAGCTTGCCGACGACGCCCCGTTCCACCAACCGGAACAAGCTCGCGAAGTCGATGTCGCCGAGCGTTCGGCGGTTCGTCACTTCCGGCAGCTTCAAGCCGATTTCCAGTCCGAGCTTGATGAGCGGCAGCGGCAAATTCACGCGGACTTTATCCCCGTCCGATGAATTCACGATGATTTTGAAAATCATATCGTCCATGTTCTTAGCGTGCGCTTCGGGGAGCATGGCGGTTTCCTTCGCGGAAGACCGCGCGAACAACTCGTCCGTCGTGACGCGGAAGATGTCGGCGATCTTCGGCAGCAGCGCGATGTCGGGATACGATTGATCGTTTTCCCACTTCGATACGGCCTGCGGGGATATGTTCAGCCGTTCGGACAATTCCTCTTGGGTAATTCGCTTTTCTCTCCGCAGCGCAGCGATCTTCTTCCCTAACGTCATGTCTTCCAATTCGCTCACCCTTTCCTCTTTTCTCCATTATAAAGCGAGGCCCGAGCCTCTAGAAGAGAGTCGCGGTTGAATAGGCGCCGATTTATACAACCGATGGTTTATTTTTCCATCAACCACCGGTTGCGGATCCTCGAGAGAGCATCGCCGCCGACCCTCGACCGCTTGTCCTTGACAGTCGCATCGGAATTCGCCAAAATGAGTACAAATATTTCCTCCCGGGAAGCGCTTCGCGAAGCGAACACCAACGTGTTGCCTAGCGGGTGCTTTTTATTGTTGCTTGCCGATTGGGGATGGGAAGCGGCCGATGACGGACGACAAGAAGCCGTCGGATCGAGCGATAGAAGGGCGTCCGCGTGCGAAGAGTAAGCCGCGATGCCGGAATACGGCACTCGGTACGAGCCGGAGCACGTGCACGAAGGCGGGGACGCCGTCCGTTCGGATCGGCTCCTTCGCGTTGAGTTTATGGCGAGCGAGCCGTTCGGCGAGCTTCCGAATGTAATCGAGAGGGAGAGGGGGATCGATGTGATCTATATCGCTTTGCTGCGCGGCATTAACGTCGGCGGCAATAACAAGGTGGAGATGAAGCGGCTGAAGGCCGCCTTCGAGCAAGCCGGCATGACCGGCGTCGAGACGTATATCAATTCCGGGAACGTCGTGTTCGCATGCGAGGGTCGGTCCAAGCCGGACATCGTCGCCGCCCTGGAGGAGCAGATCGTCGAAGCGTTCGGCTTCTACGTGAAGGTGACGCTGCGCGACTTCGACGAGATGACCGCCGTCATCGAAGCGCTGCCGGAGGAATGGACGAACGACGACCGGATGAAGAGCGACGCGTTGTTTCTATGGGACGGCGTGAGCGAGGCGGACGTGCTGGAGGTCGCGAAGGCGAAGCCGGGCATCGATACGCCGATCTTCGTGCCGAGCGCGAACGCGCTGCTCTGGGGGGTCGACCGCGGCAACGCGACGCGAAGCGGCTTGCCGAAGCTGATCGGCACGGACGTGTATCAGCACATCACGATCCGCAACGTCAACACGACGCGGAAGATTTACGCGATGATGCAAGCGAAGCGGTAAGGTGCGATTGCGATGACGCGCATCCGGTTGGAGGGCGGCGTTCGATATGGGTCGAGTAATCCGATTAAGTCCTGCCGTTCGCGTGGGGTCGGGTAATCCTGATTGAAGTCTGCCGTTCGCATGGGGTCGGGTAACCCTGATTGAAGTCTGCCGTTCGCGTGGTGTCGGGTAATCCGATGAAGTCTGCCGTTCGCGTGGTGTCGGGTAACCCGTCCATGCGCTCTCGGTCGTCGGCCGCCGCTGGCGCGGGCATGAACGGGAAATCCTCCCTCTAATTTGCTCGGTGCCGGGCGATTTACCCGCTTTAAAGGGAAAACCTCCCTCTACTATGCTTGATCATCCCGATTTCGGGTCTTTCGAGCGAAAATAGAGGGAGGTTTTCCCGTTCACAGCTGATTCGGATCAAATTAGAGGGAAATTTCCCTCCCGGCGTCTGGTGGGTTAACGCCCGGCGGGAGGGACCCGAAACGGGCCGCGGCGCCGCCGCGAAGCGAGCGCAAGCCCGGAACGGGTCAGCCGGGCCGACGGGGGATCGCGCCGTGACCCGAAACGGACCGCGGCGCCGCCGCCGAAGCGGCAAAGCCCCGCGATCGCATCGGATCGGCGGGGCTTTCGCTTACTTCGCGTATTGCTCCATCTCTTCCACCAAGCCGCGGAACACGTCCATCGCGTCGCGGATCGGGGCC